>PLDP01000194.1:0-18390 GCA_003136795.1 Actinomycetota bacterium | reverse complement strand
CTCCGCGAGGCGACCGGTCTCGGCAAGAAGGAGGTCGACAAGGCGGTCGCGTCGCTGCATCACACGCTCGTGCTCACGAACTCGCACCTCGTCGAACAGGATGGCCCCTGGGGCGCGCTCGCTCACGAGCTCGTCGAGCGCAAGTGGCCGTTGCCGGCGAAGCTGCACTCGCGGGAAGAGGCCCGGCGCGAGCTGGCCCAGCTCGTGCTCGAACGGGCCGGCGAGCTGACGGCCGCCGATCTCGGCGGCGCGCTCGGCTGGCGTCGCAAGGAGGCCGCCGCCGTGCTCGAGGAGATCGGCGACGGCCGCGACGAGGAAGGCTTCCGCATCTGGGCCCGGCGATAGGCTCCTCCCATGACGATCGCTGAGCTGACGGAGGACCGGGTCGTCGAGGGTGTCTACGCCGTGCGCATGAAGCGCAAGCTGCGCACCAAGTCGGGCACGTCGTACCTCGCACTCGAGCTCGTCGACCCGACAGGGACGATCGAGGCCCGCGTCTGGAAAGACGTCGAGCTGCTCGACGGCCGCTTCGGCGAAGGCGACGCCGTGCGTGTGCTCGGCCGCGTGGAGAAGTTCCGCGACCGGCTCCAGCTCGACGTGCGCTCGCTGGAGGCGGCCGACGTCGACCCGGCGTCGCTCACACCGTCGATGCGCCGCGACAAGGACGAGCTCGGCGGCTTTCTCGAGTTTCTCGTCGCGGAAGTCACGCACCCGGGCCTGACCGCGACGGTGCGCGCGGTGCTCGCCCACTGCGAGCTCGACGCGTACCCGGCCACCGCCGACGAGCACCATTCCTACGCCGGCGGGCTGCTGGAGCACACGGTCGGGGTCGCAACGCTCTGTCGTGAGACGTCGCAGCTCCATCCGCGCCTTCGCGCCGACCTGGTGCTCGCCGCGGCGCTCGTGCACGACGTGGGCCGCACGGTCGAGCTGGGGCGAGGGCCGGCGTTCGGTTTGACCGACGAAGGACGCCTGCTCGGGCACGTGCACCTCGGCCTGCGCCTGATCGAAGAGCACGCCGTGGGACTCACCGCCGGCCAGCTGGCCGAGCTCCTGCACTGTGTCGCGGTGCACCACGACGTGCGCGGCACGCGCACCGCAGAGGCCGCGGTGCTCTACCACGCGAACCAGCTCGACGCGGTCGCCCAGACCCGCCGGGTCGATTGAACCCCCTCCTGCTCGCGCTCGGCGCGAGCCTCGCCTGGGGCGTCGCCGACTTCGTCGGGCCCCTCGTGAGCAGAACGCTCGGCATGTTGCGCGTTCTGTTCTGGGCGCAGGTCGGAGGTGTCCTTGCGATCGGGCTCGCGGTCGCGATCCGCGGACAGGGGCCGGCCGGCTGGGGCGTGCTGTTCGCGATCTGCGCGTCCTTCGGCGGCATGCTCGGGCTCTTCGCCTACTACGGCGGCATGAAGACCGGCGCGATGAGCGTGGTCGCTCCGATCGCGGGCGTCTCGGCCGTGATCCCGGTCGTGTTCGGCATTGCGACCGGCGACAGTCCGTCAGCCGCGCAGATCGGCGGCGTCGTCTGCGCGCTCATCGGCGTCGGGCTCGCGTCGGTGGAGCACCATGAGGGGCAGCGGCGCGTTGCCGCCGGCGTCGGGCTCGCACTCCTCGCGGCGCTCGGGTTCGGCTTCTACTTCCCGTGGATGCACGCGGCGGGCAAGGTCGACTTCTGGTGGGCCTCGCTCGTCTTCCGCATGACCGCCCTCGTGATCGTCGGCGCGGCGGTCGCCGCGCAGCGGCCTGCGCTGCGACTGCGCCGACGCGACCTGGCGATCGTCGTCGGGGTCGGCATCGGCGACACGATCGGGAACGTCCTCTTCGCGGCGTCGTCCGGCCACGGGCTCGTCAGCCTGACCGCCGTGCTCGCGTCCCTCTACCCGGTCGTGACCGTGCTGCTCGCCGCCGCCGTGCTGCGCGAGCGGGTGGCACCGATGCAGCGCGCCGGGATCGTCATGACGCTCGCCGGGGTGGTGCTGATCTCGGCCTGAGCGAGCTTCAGCTGGACGGCGAGTCGTTCTCGCCGAGCAACGCGTCGGACTCGACGCCTCCGAGGCGCTCGCTCACGACCTCGTCGGCGGCAATGGCGTCGACGCCCTCGGTGGCGAAGTGACGCTCGGCCGGGCTCATCTGCTCCAGCTCGGTCTCGCGCTTCTCGGCCGCTGCCGTCTCGCGGCCCACGAGCTTGTTCCAGAGGTTACGAAGCATCGCAGGAGTCTAGACGTTGAAGCGGATGTTCAGCACGTCGCCGTCCTTGACGACGTAGGTCTTGCCCTCGAGCCCTTGCTTGCCCTGCTTTGCGACCTCGGCATGCGAGCCGAGCTCGACGAGGTCGTGCCAGTTGACGACCTCGCAGCGAATGAAGCCGCGCGCGATGTCGGTGTGGATCGCGCCGGCAGCATCGAGTGCGGTCTGGCCGTTGCGCAGCGTCCACGCGCGCGTGTCCTGCTCGCCTGCGGTGAAGAACGTGATCAGGTCGAGCGCCTGCGCTAGGCGACCGGCGATCTCGTCGAGCGCCGACTCGCTCCCGTCACGGTATCCGGCCGCTTCCTCGTCGGGCAGCTCGGCGAGCTCGGCCTCGAGCTTCAGGTCGATCCCGCCCGGCCCGTTGACGATCGCAAGCAGCGGCTTCGTCGTCAGCGGCTCGAGCTCGCCGGGCAGCTCGCCTGCGTAGTCCGCGAGCTCGCCGCCCGCATCGACGTGGGCCAGCACCTTGCGGAGCTCCTCGAGCTCGCCGCGGATCTTCGCGTCGCCCGACTTGGCCTGCTTCTCGACGCGTTCCAGCCGCCGCTCGACGTGGTCGCGGTCGGCGACCAGCAGCTCGAGCTTGAACGTCTCCAGGTCGTCGTCGGGCGTCACATCGGCGCCGAACCCACGCAGCACGACGAGGAGCGCATCCACCTGCCGCAGGTTGCCGAGCTGGGCCGCTCCCGAGCCCGGGATGTCCTGCACGCGGATCGTCGCCGGGGTGATCTTGCGCGCCTTCACGACCGAGGCGAGTGCGCCGAGGCGCGCGTCGGCAATCGGCGCCATGCCGACGTTCGTCTTCCCGTATTCGCCGCCGCCGGTCTTGGTGAGCGCGGTGAAGAGCGCTGTCTTCCCGCCGCCCGACGGGCCGACGATGCCGACCTCGAGTGCCACGAGGGCGGAGGGTAGCTACTTCCTCCTACCCCGCTTCGCGCTTCTCGATCTGCTTCTGTAGCGAGACGAGCGCACGGTGCTGGAGCGACTTGATCGCCCCTTCGGTCTTGCCGAGGATCGTCGCCGCCTCGGCGTTCGCGAAGTTGAAGACGAACTTCAGCGTCAGCACCTGCTGCTGCTCGCGTGAGAGGTCCTCGATCAGCTCGAGCATCGACTTGCGGCCGATCGCCTCGAACGCCTCGGCCTCGGCCGAGGTGGACTCGTCGGGCTCCGGCTCCGGCACGTCCTCCTCGGGCTGCCAGCGCTTGTTGGCGCGGAAGTGGTCCATCGCGAGGTTGTGGGCGATGCGGAAGAGCCAGGCGGAGAACGGCGCCGACTGCCAGCGGAACTTGCCGATCGCCTCGAGCATCTTCAGAAACGTCTGCGTCGTCAGGTCCTCGGCGTCGTGGCGGTTGCCGACGCTCACGTGCAGGTAGCTGTAGATCCGGTCGAAGTGGATCAGGTAGAGCTCTTCGAGCGCGGCGCGGTCGCCCTGCTGGGCACGACCGACGAGGCCGCGCACGCGCTTCGCCTCGCTTTCCTTCTTCGTCGCCTGGACCTCACTCATCGCTCGCGGACCAGCGTGCCCCCGCGCGCGAGGCGCCTAACCCTCCTGGGCGATGGCCCCGAAGCCGACACGGCTTTCGCGGGCGAAACGCTTGACGTACACGACCCGCTGGAGCAGGACCGTGTAGCGGCCGTCTTCGGCCTCGAAGGAATAGGAGGAGTCATGCTCGCCGGCCAGGGCGCGGTCGAGGTCGTCGGCGGTTTGCGCCGGGACGAGGACCGAGAGGACCTGCTGGCCGTCGAGGGCGATCTCGATGCGGATGCGGTCAATGGAAGTCATCGCGCCACGAACTCTGCCAGAACGCCGCCGGTCGCCTCCGGATGGACGAACGCGACCTGGTGCCCGAAGAGCCCCCGCCGGGGCGTCTCGTCGATCAGCTGCACCCCGTCGGCGCGCAGCCGCTCGAGCTCCGCGGGCAGGTCTGCGACCTCGAATGCGACGTGATGCAGGCCGGGACCTCGCTTGGCGAGGAACTTGCCCACCGGCGTGTCGGGGCCAAGCGGGCACAGCAGCTCGATCCGCGAGGTGCCAACCTGCAGGGATGCCGCCTCGACGCCCTGGTCCTCGACGGTCTCGCGATGCTCGACCGTCGCGCCGAGGAGCGAGCGGTAGCTCTCGATCGAGGCGTCGAGATCGGTGACGGCGATCCCGACGTGATGGACGTTCAGCGCCACGCGCCGAGAACGCTACCCGGTGGGATCGGCGCCGAGCGCGCGAACCACACCGACGGAGTCGGAGGAGTGCGAGTCCTGCTCGACGCCGACGAAGAGCTCGGCGAGCTCCTCGCGCGCGAGCGTCTCCCTGTCGAGCAGCGCGGCCGCGATCCGGTCGAGCGCCACGCGATGCTTCGCGAGCAGCCTTTGTGCTTCGAGGTAGGCGTGGTCTGTGAGGTAGGCCTGCTCGGTGTCGCGCAGACGCTTGGTCTCCTCCGAGAGCGCATAGTTGTCTGCGCGCATCGTGCGCGAGGTGACCGACTCGCCCATGCCCCACTCGAAGACCATCGCGCGGGCGATCTGCGTCACCTTCTCGAGATCGTTGGCGGCGCCGTTCGTGACGCGCCCGAAGACGAGCTGCTCCGCGGCGCGACCGGCGAGTGCCATCACCATCCAGTCGAGCAGCTCTTCCTTCGTCTCGAGGTAGCGCTCCTCTTCCGGCAGGTGCAGCACGTAGCCGAGCGCGGTGCCGCGTGCGATGATCGTCGCCTTTTCGGGCTGGTTGCCGACGAGGTGCGAGACGAGCGCGTGACCGCCTTCGTGGTAGGCGAGGATCCGCTTCTCCTTGTCGGTGACGACGCGGCGCTGCTGCAGGCCGGCGACGACCCGCTCGAGCGCATAGTCGAAATCCTTCTGGGTGACCGTTTTGCGATCCTTGCGACCGGCGGCGATCGCTGCCTCGTTGCAGATGTTGGCGAGGTCTGCGCCCGTCAGGCCGGCCGTCTGCCGCGCGACGGATTCCAGGTCGACGTCCTTGTCCATCGGCTTCCCGCGGGTGTGCACGTCGAGGATCGCGCGGCGTCCCTTCAGGTCGGGTGCCTGGATGAAGATCTGCCGGTCGAAGCGCCCTGGGCGCAAGAGCGCCGGGTCGAGGTCCTGGAGGCGGTTCGACGCCGCCATCACGACGACCTGGTCGCGCGGGCCGAAACCGTCGAGCTCGACGAGGAGCTGGTTGAGCGTCTGGTCCTGCTCGCGGTTGAACGAGTGGCCGCTGCGCGCCTGTCCGACGGCGTCGAGCTCGTCGATGAAGACGATCGACGGCGCGTTCTTGCGTGCCTCTTGGAAGAGCTTGCGGATGCGCGCAGCGCCGAGCCCTGCGAACATCTCGACGAACGCCGATGCACTCTGCGCGTAGAAGCGGGCGCCCGATTCGTTCGCGATCGCCTTCGCCGCGAGCGTCTTGCCGGTGCCGGGAGGGCCGTGGAAGAGGATGCCCTTCGGCACGCGCGCGCCGAGCGACTCGAAGTGCNNTTGACGCGCGGCATCAGCTTGACCGTCCTCCAAAGCAGGTAGACGACCACGCACATCAGCAGGAAGAAGAGGACGGGGAGCCAGTTCGTGGCGAAGTTCGACACGCTCGAGCTGAAATCGAAGGCGGCCATCTCGCAACCCATCGGCAGGCGCGCTCCGGGCCTAAAGCCCGGCGGTGACCTCGTCGACCGTGGCAAACCTGACGCCGCTTTCGCGCCAGGCGGCGAGACAGGCGGCCGTGCGCGCCTCGTCGAGGCCGCGGGAGGCCTCCTCGACGAACGTCACGGCACGGCCACGAGCGAGCAGGCCGCGGATCGCGGCGTCGTCACAGACGTCGGTGGCGACGCCGAAGACGATCACCTCGTCCGGGTCGAGCAGCTCGAGCAAGGGGTCGGCGTTCGGATTGGTGAAGACGTCGAAGCTCTTCTTCAGCAGCAGGAACTCGCGCCCCTCGAGCCAGCGCCCCAGCACCTCGGTGAGCGCGAGCGGCACCGGATCGTCTTGCACCGTCTCGGCGATCTTCTGCGCGCCGCGCGTGCCACGCAGGCAGTGCGGCGGGTACGTCGTCGTGTAGTCCGGCGTCTCGGAAATCTCCGCGTCGGTCAGCTCGTGGTCGTCCGCCGAGGCGACGTGCGGGATGCCGGCCGCGCGCGCGGCCGCGACGAGCCGCGCCATCGCAGGCACGGCAGCCAGCGCGTGTGGAACCGCGAGCTTGCCCCGCGGATCGACGAAGTCGATCTGCGTGTCCACGTCCCAGAGCAGTTGCGTCACGGATCCCGCTCCGGCGCCGGCCAAGCCGGCACCTGCGCTCTTTGAGAGCCTCCGTCGAGCCTACGGCTCATGTGACGAGCTCGAGGCGCGGGTTCGGCCGCAGGCCGCGCCCGAACTTCGCCGACGGCCGCCCGTCGGTGAGCACGATGTCACCGGTGAAGTCGTTCGAGCCGCGGATCAGCGACGAGCCGACGCCGTAGGCGTCGACGGGAACGCCGCTCTCCTCGAACTCGCGGATCTTGTCGACGGTGAAGCCGCCCGAGACGACGATGCGAACCGCGCCGAAGCCCGCGCCGTCGAGCGCCTCGCGCACCTTCCAGACGAGTTGCGGGTTGACCCCCGTCGGCTTGAAGTCGCCCTGCTCGTCCCACAGGGAGCGGTCGACGAGCGACTCCGACGTGTCGAGCCGCACGCCCCACAGGCGCGGCCCGAGCGCGTGCGCAACGTCGAGGGCGGTGCGAGCCGAGTCGTTCTCGAAGTCGACGATCACCGTCAGGTTCATGTCGGCCGGCGCCCAGTCGGCGAAGTGCTTCGCGGCCGCGACGGTGTCGCCGCCGTAGGAGGCGATCAGCGCGTGCGGGACGGTGCCGAGGCCCGTGCCGCCCCACCACGACGCCTGCTCGTCGGTCGTCACGCCGACCGGCGCGNNTGAGCGAACGTGGTGTAGTCGCCTTCGATCGTCAGCACCGTCTCGTACGGCGCGATCGCGTCGCCGTCGTAGAGCGCATGCACCGTGAGCGCGTCGTAGTCGTCGGCGCACAGCTTGAGGATCGCGAGCGCCTCGTCCATCCCACCCAGGTAGGCATGCCGCTTCTGGAAGACCTGCATCAGGACGTGCGGCTTGCGGCCGTCGAAGCGCAGCGCTTCGCGCGTGTGGTTGAAGTACGCGTCGGTGTACCAGCCGGTGCGCATCTTCTCGACCGGCAGGTCGAAGACGGACGGATCGAGCCGCTTACGCGTCGTGATCAAGTTCAAGCTCCAGACACGCTCTCAGCGCTGCTTCGGCGACCTCGAGCTGGTCGGCACTCGGCTCGCGGGTGCCAAGCCGATGCTGCAGCTCGTGGCCCGGCCTCGCGAGAGCGCGCGCGAGCGGATGGGCCGGGTGCCGCGTCATCCAGCCGAACACCTCGACCGACGCGGCGATCGCGCCGACCGCGCCGGCGATGCGCGCAGCAGGCCGGAAGCGCTCCGGGACCTGCTCGGCCGCGAGGTTGCTCGCGGCGCTCGTCAGGAGCATCGGCCCGATCAGGTGCGAGCCGCAACGCTCGTGCTCCTTCGGGCGCGAGGCGCCGTGCTCGTAGGTGCCGATCGAGATGTGCTCGGCGCCGTGATACTCGGCGAGCTCGCCGCCACGCAGCGCGAGGGCCGCAGGGGCGAGCGAGAGCAGGCTCGTGATCAGCTCGCGCGCGACCGGCCGCAGCTCCGACCGCTTCACGGCCTTGAGCACGACGGCGCTCCCGACCATGGAGGCGAGCACGCGCGGGCGCTCCATCGGCAGCCGCGCTTCGGGCAGCGCCCGCTTGACCAGCGGCAGAAGGGCGAACGCCTCCGCGAGCCGGGCGGGACCGCGCAGGAGCGGGTTCTGGACGGAGGAGGCGCGCAGCCGCTTGCGGCGCGCGACGACCTTCAGCTCGCCGTCGTCGGTCCGCACCGCGCAGGCCCAGGCCTGGGGCCCGTGCACGAGGACGCCGTTCGCAAGCGCCATTCCACCGAGCCGGACGGGATCGCTCACCCCGAGGAGCGTAGCCGCAGCGCGGCCTGCAGCCGCGCCGCCGCGGGGCCCGGGGCGCCGTCGCCCACCGCTCGGCCGTCGAGCGTCACGACCGGCATCACCTCGCGGATCGACGAGGTCGTGAAGGCCTCGTCGGCCTCCGCCAGGTCGGAGAGCGCGAACGCGCCGGCCGTGACGGCCTCGAGCTCGAGCACGAGCTCGCGCGTGACCCCGGGCAGGACGCCCGCGCGGGTGGCGGGCGTGCAGAGCTCGTCGCCCCGGCGCCACCAGATGTTCGCGGTGGCGGCCTCCAGGACGAGCCCGTCCGCGACGAGCAGCGCGTCGTCGGCGCCTGCTCGCTCCGCCTCGCGGCGGGCGGCGAAGGCCTCGCCGTAGCTCGTCGTCTTCGCGCCGGCAAGCAGCGGCGCGGGCGCGCCGACGTCGACCGAGCACAGGGAGATGCCCCGGGCCCGCACCTCCTCGAGCCCGTCGGGCAGGCTCGCGGCGGTCGCGACCAGAAGCTGCTCGGTCCGGTAGAGCCGCAGGACGTGATCCGGCGGCGCCGCCCCGGTGACGAGCTCGACGAGCTCCTCGACTGCCTCCGCCGCCGGCAGCGCGAGGGCGTCGATCGAGAAGCGCAGGCGGCGAATGTGCCGGTCGAGCAGGAACGGCACGCCGTCGTAGGTGCGGACCGTCTCGAACGCCACGCTGCCGCGCAGCAGCGCCTCGTCGTCGGCGCGGAAGACGGGCTGTTCGGGATCGACGAGCCCGCGTCCTTCGACGCCGACGACAAGGAGGCTCATGCTCGGACGTTCTCCGCTCCGGCGCCGGCAAAGCCGGCACCTCCGCTCCTGGGCGGCTCCGTCGAGCCTACGCCGCCGCCGCCGACCGCGGCCAGAAGGGGCCGCGCCTTCACCCAGGACTCCTCGATCTCCGCTTCCGGCTCCGAGTCCCAGACGATCCCTCCGCCGGCCCAGAGGTGAATCCGTCCCGCCGCGACGGCGAAGGTGCGGATCGTCAGCGCGAGCTCGAAGTCGCCGTTCGCGTGCACGATCCCGAGCGCGCCCATCGCCGCGCCGCGGCCGACGGGCTCGAGCCGCGCGATGTGGTCGATCGCAGCGATCTTCGGCGCGCCCGTGATCGAGCCACCCGGAAACGTCGCCCGCAGGATCTCGGCGAGGCCGACACCGGCCCGCAGCCGCCCTTCAACGGTCGAGACGAGGTGCGTCACGCCCGCGAGCTCCTGCTGCACCATCAGCTCGGGCCAGCGGATCGACCCGACGTCGCACACGCGCGAGAGGTCGTTGCGCTCGAGGTCGACGATCATCACGTGCTCGGCGGCGTCCTTCGCGTCCTCGATGTCCTCGCCAATCGGGCGGGTGCCCTTGATCGGCATCGTCCAGAGCCGCCCGCCCCGGCGCGCAAGGAAGAGCTCGGGCGACGCAGAGACGATCGCCCAGCCGTTGCCGGCGAACGGCCGGGGCTGCAGCGGCGCAAGCGGTGCGAGCGCGGCGGCGACCCCCGCCGGGTCGCCCTCGAAGCTCGCAGAGAGGTGCTGAACGAGGTTGACCTGGTAGACGTCCCCGCGCGCGATCGCGGCGCGCACCTCGTCGACGGCGCCGCCGTAGTCCTCGGCCGCCCAGGTCTGCTCCCATTCGCCGATGCGGAAGGGCGCTTGTACCACACGAATGCGTTCATGCTCAGGGCGGATCCGTGCTGCAACCAGGGGAAGCGGGCACGGCTCTGGCGGGGACGGCCATGGCTCACGCCGGAGCGTCTCGGACAGGCCGTAGCCGAGGTAGACGTCGGCGACGAGCCCTGCTCGCAGCTCCGCCGTGAGGTAGCGCTCGAGCGCCTCGAGTGCGCCCTCCGGCTCGTAGAGCTCAAGCACAGACGGTCTGCGCCGCGTGACGCAGGAAGCGCACACCCAGCTCGAGATCGGTCACCGGAACGCGCTCGTTCGCGGAGTGGATCAGCCGTGCGGCCGTCTCGGAGTCCAGCGCACGTGCGGGGAAGAAGCCGTAGGCGACGGTGCCGAACGCCTCGCGCACCCAGTGCGAATCGGTGAAGCCGGCCACGCAGATCGGCGCGGCGACGGCACCCGGCTCCTCTGCCTCGACGAACGACTGCACGGCATCCCACAGCGGGCCGCCGATCGCGGAGCGCGTGCCGCCCTGCGCCTCGGTGTTGACGAGCTCGTAGTCGCCCGGGTCGAGCCACGCACGCAGGGTCGCCTCTGCGTCGGCCGGAGTCTGGCCCGGCAGCAGGCGGACGTCGACGGTGATCTCGCAGAGAGCCGGGATCACGTTCCGTTTGTCGGAGGCATGCGCCTTCGTCGGCGAGGCGGTCAGGCCGAGCAACGGCTCGATCAGCTCGCCGGCGAGCGGCGCGATCGCGCATGCAGCCGCGAGCGCGTCGGCCGCAGGCGGGACCCAGCCGAGCAACGCGGCGAGAAAGCCCTCGACCTCCGGGATCAGCTGCGGCTCGACCGTCAGCTCGCCGAGCCGCGCGACCAGCGGCGCCGCCTTGACGAGCGCGTTGTCCGCGATCGACGGCATCGACGCGTGGCCGCTGCGGCCGTGCACGCGCAGGAGAAACGGCGAGCTCATCTTCTCGGCGGTCGCGCAGAGGTAGAGCACCTTGCCGCCGAGCTCGACGCGATCGCCGGCGCCCTCGTTGACCGAGAAGTCGCAGCGCACCGCATCCGGATGCGCCTCGACGAGCCAATGCAGGCCGAAGCCGTCGCCGACCTCCTCGTCAGCGGCGGCGACGAAGATCAGGTCACCCGATCCCTGCCACCCCTCACGGGCGAGCGTCGCGAGCGCGACCGCCGACGCGGCCACCTCGCCCTTCATGTCGAGCGCCCCCCGGCCCCAGACCTCGCCGCCCACGAGCTCGCCGCCGAACGGCTCGCGCTCCCACTCGCGGGCGTCGGCGAGGACCACATCGGTGTGCGAAAGCAGGGCGAGCGACGGGCCGTCGCCACGGCCGCGGATGCGCGCCACAAGGTTGGCGCGCTCGGGCACGCGCGCATGGAGGTCGCACTCGACGCCCGCCGCCTCCAGGTAGTCGCGCAGCACCTCCGCCGCGATCGTCTCGTTGCCGGGCGGGTTCGTCGTGTCGAGGCGAATCAGCTTCTGCAGGAGCTGAACGACTTCGCTCATTTACGGCGACCGAGGACCAGCAGGTAGCGGCGCGGCGCGCGCACGCCACCATCCTCGGTGCGATACCCGTCGTACAGCTCGACGAACGCCTGGTGGAACTGTTCGGCGTGCTGCGCGTCGAGGCGCTGCAGGAGCGCGATCACCGGCGGCGCCGACTCCGAGAAGAGCTTCCAGATCTCCTCGCCCGAGCCCGCCTCGAGCCACAGCGTTCCGTCCTCGAACTCGAACTCGAAGTCGTCGCCGAGCATGTCCTCGACGTGATCCTCACGGCCCCACTCGTAGGCCTCGCGACCCTCGATCGGCTCCTCGGTGAAGCGGCGGTAGAGCTCGCCGAGCTTCGAGTTCGGCTTCCAGGCCGTGAAGCCGAGGCGGCCTCCCGGGCAGGCGACTCGGGCGAGCTCCGAGGCGACGTTCGCATGGTCGAGTGCGAACACCAGGCCGAAGTTCGAGGCGAGCACGTCGAAACGCGCGTCGTCATACGGGAGGTACTCGATGTCGCCGAGCTCGAAAGCGATCTTCAGCCCCTCCTCCTCGGCACCGAGCCGGGCCTTCTCGAGCATCGGCCCGGCAAAGTCGATCGCCGACACGTTCGCGCCGAGCCGGGCCGCACGACGCGCGACCTCGCCCGTGCCGGTCGCCAGATCGAGGACGCGCTCGCCCGGCTGGATGGCGAGCCGCTCGATCAGCTCGTCCTGCACCGGCGCGAACCGCGCCGCCAGCCGCTCGTAGGTACCGGCGCTCCAAACCTCGCTCATACGGTCAAGAGCATACTTCCGCCGTGGGAGACCTCTTCAGCGAGGCTGCGAACCGCAGGCTCGGCGCCTCCGCTCCGCTCGCGCAGCGGCTGCGGCCGTTGACGCTCGACGACTTCGCGGGCCAGGAGCACGTGATCGGCCAGGGTCGCGCGCTGCGGCTTGCGATCGAACAGGACCGCGTGCCGTCGATGATCCTCTACGGGCCGCCCGGCTCCGGCAAGACCACGCTCGCGCGCATCGTCGCGCAGACGACCGGCGCCGACTTCGAGGAGCTCTCCGCCGTCTCCGCGACCGTCTCGAACGTGCGCGAGGTGCTGGCGCGCGCGCGTGAGCGGCTCGGCGCGAGCGACCGGCGAACGATCCTCTTCCTCGACGAGATCCACCGCTTCAACAAGGCACAGCAGGACGCGCTGCTGCCAGGCGTCGAGGACGGCCTCCTGACGCTGATCGGCGCGACGACCGAGAACCCCTACTTCGAAGTCAACTCGGCGCTGCTCTCACGTACACAGATCTACGAGCTCGAGGCGCATTCGGTCGACACGTTGCGCGAAGTCGTGCGACGTGGCGCAGAAGCGCTCGAGGTCGAGGTCTCGCCCGAGGTGGAAGAGCTGATCGCAACCCGCGCGGGGGGCGACGCGCGCAACGCGCTGAACATCCTCGAGCTGTCGGTCGAGACCGCGCGCGCCGAAGGCGGCGCGCTGGAAGAGCGCCACGTCGACGACGCCGCGCGCAAGCGGCCGCTCTCCTACGACAAGGGCGGCGACAAGCACTACGACTTCATCTCCGCGTGGATCAAGTCGACGCGCGCAGGTGACGTGCAGGCGTCCGTCTACTACCTCGCCGCGATGCTCGAAGGCGGCGAGGACGCGCGCTTCATCGCGCGGCGGATGATCATCCTCGCGTCCGAGGACATCGGCAACGCCGACCCGCAGGCGCTCGTCGTCGCAGTTGCCGCCGCGAATGCCGTGGAGCACGTGGGCTTGCCGGAGGCGCGCCTCAACCTCGCGCAGGCGGCCGTCTACCTCGCACGCGCGCCGAAGTCGAACGCGTCCTACGTCGCGATCGGCAAGGCGACGCAGGTCGTGCGCGAGCGCGGCCACCTGCTGCCGCCGGCCGCGCTGCGCTCGGCCGCATACGCCGGCGCGAAGAAGCTCGGCCGCGGCGAGGGCTACATCTACCCGCACGGTGACCCGGCAGGCTTCGACGTCGACTGCCTGCCCGACGAGCTGAAGGGGACGGTCTTTTACGAACCGTCCGGCAACGGCGAAGAGACTTAAAGAATCCGTGCGCCGAGCGCGCTCGCGACGAGCTCCACCGCGAGCTCGGCCGTCTGGTTCTCGCGGTCGAGCACCGGATTGACCTCGACGACGTCGAGCGAGTCGAGCAGACCTGCTTCGGAGACGAGCTCGAGCGCCAGATGCGCCTCGCGGTAGGAGAGCCCGCCGCGCACGGGCGTGCCCACGCCGGGCGCGAACATCGGGTCGACCGCGTCGAGGTCGAGGCTGACGTGGACGAACGGCGCGCCGGCGAGAAACTCGAGCGCCTCGGTCATCACCTTCTCGACGCCGAGACGGTCGATCTCGCTCATCGTGAACACCTTCGCGTCGAGCTCGTGGATCAGCGCGCGCTCGCCCGGGTCGAGGGAACGGATGCCGAAGAGCGCGGCGCGCGTCACGGACGGAGTCGGGAACTCTTCGGAGTCGAACGCGTCGCCGGCGACGCCCAGCGCGGCGGCGAGCGGCATGCCGTGCACGTTGCCGCTCGGCGAGGTGCCCGGCCGGTTGAGATCTCCGTGCGCGTCGATCCAGAGCACTGCTCCCGCGCCTCGGGCGCGCGCCATCCCGCCGAGCGTGCCCATCGCGATCGAGTGGTCGCCGCCGAGCACAAGCGGCACGAGCCCCTGGTCGGCCGCCTCGCCGACGAGCCCCGCCACACGCTCGCACGCCTGCATGATCGGCACCAGATAGCGAGCGGTGGGATCGCCGACGTCGGTGGCCTCCGGCACCGGTGAGCGGATGTCGCCCCAATCGGCGACCTCGTGGCCAATCGCGCGGATGCGCGCCTCGAGACCCGCGTAGCGGATCGCGGACGGGCCCATGTCAACGCCACGGCGGCCGGCGCCCAGGTCGAGCCCGGCTCCGATGATCGCCACGCGACGCGGCGTTTCCTGTGTGCTCACAGCCAAAGAATGTACGCCGAGAGTGGCGAGGGCCGGACTTGAACCGGCGACACCACGGTTTTCAGCCGTGTGCTCTACCAACTGAGCTACCTCGCCTTGCGGGTCGCAAGTGTAGCCGCACGAAAAGAGCTCGAAAGAGCTCGAAAGAGCTCGAAAAGAGCGCCGAGCCTTACGACACCCCGTCCTTGCGGGCAAGAAGTGCAAGCCCCGCGCCCGCGGCGAAGTCCGCAACATGGGCGAACCCGCGGCGCTCGAGTCCCGCGCGCACCTTGGGGAGCGGCACCCAGATCGGCGTGCGATCACCCATGCTGAACGCGATCGCCACGAGACCGCCGGGCTTGGTGACCCGTTCGAGCTCGTTGAAGAACGGGATCATGTTGTTCAGCGTCACGAGGTCGAAGCTCGCGTCGTCGAAGGGGAGGCTGGACGCGTCGGCGATCTCGTAGCGCTCCCGCCCGAGCCGGCGGGCCTCGGCGATCATCCCGGGCGAGGCGTCGACGCCGATCACCTGGGCGCCCGGCCACAGCTCGGAGAGCAGCCGGGCGACCGCCCCCGTGCCGGTGCCGACGTCGAGCGCGCGCGCCGGCACGTCGGGGAGCGACTCGAGCGCGGCGACCATCGGCGCGAGCCGTTCGCGGCTCACGCGGGTCGCCTCCCACTCCGGCGCGAGCCGGTCGAAGTTGCGCGTCAACCGGCCGCGAAAGAGACGCCACAGGAAGGGTGCGCGAACGACAGCGACCGTCACCAAGCGCGCGAACCGTTGCGCACGCGTCATGAGACGGCGATCCGCAACTCGTCCCCGCCCGCGGCGCCGGTGAGCCGCGCAGCGTCACCCCGGGTGATTGCTAGCGTGACGAGCCCGTAGGAGTCCTCGTAGAGGATCAGCTCGCCGGGCGCGGCATCCGCGAACGTGCCGGCGACGAACGCGTAGTAGCGGTCGAGTGCGAGCCGCACCTCCACGCGATCGCCGTTCGCGAGCCCGAGCGCGTCGATGTGCGCACGCCGCGCGTTCGTCGCAACGTTGCCGAACCGGTCGATCGAGAGCACCGTCGCCGAGATCTGCGACCGGCCGACCTGCGGATCGGGCACGGCAATGCGAACGAGGGCTGCCGGGTCGACCGCAGGACCGAGCTCGCCGATCGCGACGCCGGCGGCAAGGTGCGCGGCAGCCGGCGCGAAGATGTCGCGCGCGTGGAACGTCCGCGAGACCTCCGGGAGGCGGTAGCGCTCGTCCTCGAGCTGGTGCGCCGCGACGATGCCCAGCTCGTCGGCGGCAAGCAGCAACAGGCCGTTGTCCGGGCCGACGAACGTGCGCTCGTCGGCAGTGCGCACCGCGACCGCGCGGCGCCCGCCGCCGACATCGGGATCGACGACGGCAAGGTGCACGCCTGCCGGCAGGTAGCGCGTCGTGTTGCGCAAGACGAGCGCGCCCTGCAGGACCGCCTGCGGCGCGATGCCGTGCGTCACGTCGATCACGCGCACGTCGGGGGCGATGCCGGCCATCACGCCGTGGCACGTGCCGACGAAGTCGTCCTGCAGGCCGAAGTCGGTGAGAAAGGTGATGACGGTCACGCGGCGGACTTCATCAGATCGCGCACCGCAGCGACGAGGCCGTCGAGATCGTGGGTTGCCGCCTCCGCCGCGACGTCGAGGCCGACGCCTCGCGCGACGCGCGACGTCTCCGGGCCGATCGTGACGGCCGGAGCCGCGCCGCCCACCCCGGCGTAGGCGCGGGCCGCCGAGCCGGACGCGAGCACGACGACGTCTCCCGCCGGCGGCTGCGGTGTAAGAAGCCGGGTGCGGTAGAGCGGCACGAAGTCGGCGCCGAGCGCGTCGATCGGGCCGCGCCGCGTGCCTTCCGCGGCGGCGAAGAGCACGCGACCCGCCGGCCGGGGGAACTCGCGCAGCAGGCCGTCCTGCGAGGATTCGCGCGGGACGAAGGCCGGCTCGATCCCGTGAGCCCGCAGCGCCTCGGCCGTGCCGGGGCCGACGGCCGCGATCGACGGCAGGTTGCGCCCGCGCTGCGCGATCTCGTCCGCGCCGTTCGGGCTCGTGACGATCAGCCAGTCGTAGCCGGCTGCGTCGACCGGCTCGTCCGAGATGCGCTCGATCTCGATCAGCGGGCACTCGACCACGTCCGCTCCGAGCGCCTCGAGCGCCTCGACGAGCGGCCGCGCCTGTGCGCGCGGCCGAGTGACGATCACCTTCATCGCGCGGCGGCGAGGCCCGCCAGTTCCGCGGCGAGCGCCACCGGGTCGTCGCCGGAGCGCCGCTCGACCCACGCTCCGTCCTCGTCGGCGATCAGCGCGCGGAGCGTGACGCCGTCGTGATGGGCGGCGACCGGCGCGAGGCAGCCGCCGCCGATCGCAGCGACGCACCGCCGCTCCGGCTCGATGCGCCGGCGTGTCTCGGCGTGGTCGGCGCTGCTCACGAGCTCCTCTTCGCCGGCGCGCACCTGCAGCGCAAGCGCGCCCTGCGCCGCCTCCGGCAGCATCTGCTCCGGGTCGAGCCGGACGCCGATCTCGGCCGCGAGGCCAAGGCGGTCGAGCCCGCACGCGGCGAGCACGATCGCGTCGAGCCCCCGCTCGTCGCGTTTGCGGATGCGCGTCTCGACGTTGCCGCGCAGCGGCTCGATCTGAAGCGTCGGCTCGAGCGCCAGCAGCTGCGCGCGGCGCCGTGCGGAGGCCGTGCCGATGCGCATCCCCGGACGGATCGCCGTCGCGCCGATCAGCGCGTCGCGAGGGTCGTCGCGTTCCAGGTACGCGCCGACGATGAGACCGTCGGTGTCGGTGGACGTCATGTCCTTGGCGGAGTGCACCGCAACGTCGATGCGGCCGCCGAGCAGCGCCTCCTCGATCTCCTTCACGAACACGCCTCGCTCGCCGATCTGGCCGAACGGACGCGTGCGGTCGCGGTCGCCCGCGGTCGTGATCGGGACGAAGGCGATCTCGACGCCCGGGCGGCGCAAGGCCCCGGCGGCCTGCTCGGCCTGCGTGAGCGCGAGCCTGGAGCCGCGAGACCCGATGCGAACGAGCACCGGCGAGCCCCCTACGACTCGTCTTCGAGCCCGAACAGGTGTCGCACCGCGTCGGCGTAGGCCGCGCCGTCGGCGCTGACCGCCGCTTCCTTCATGCGAATCGTCGGCAGGTGGAGCAGCTTGTTCAGGATCTGCGACGTCACCGACTCGATCGTGCGGCGCTCGTCGTCCGTGACGCGGCCCTTCAGCTTCGCGAGCTCGGCGCTGCGGATCTCCTCGGCCCGCGCGCGCAGCGACGCGATCGCCGGTACCACGTCGAGTGAGGCACGCCACGCGCGGAAGCGCTCCGCCTCCTCCGCGACGAGCACCTCTGCGCGCTCGGCCTCGGCGCGGCGACCGGCGAGAGTCTCGGCGACAACGGCCTCGAGGTCGTCGATGTCGTAGAGAAAACAGCCGTCGAGCCGCGCGATCTCGGAGTCGAGGTCGCGCGGCACCGCGATGTCGATGAAGAAGAGCGGCGTGCGGCGCTTCGCCGGCACGTCCGACGCGTGCAGAACGGGCTCGGGCGCGCTGGTCGACGACACGACGACGTCGACCTCACCGAGCCGGGACGCGATCTCGTCAAGTGACAGAGCCTGGCCGCCGAAGCGCTGCGCGAGCCCACGAGCCGTGTCGACGGTGCGGTTCGCGACGAACGCGATCTCGGCGCCGCGCGAGGCGAGGTTCGACGCGGCGAGCTCACCGATGCGGCCAGCGCCGACGAGCAGCACGCGGCGGCCCGTGAGGTCGCCGAACACCTGCGCCGCGAGCGCTGCGGCGGCGGACGAGACCGACGCGGGGCTCTCGCCGATGGCGGTCTCGGTGCGAACGCGCTTTCCGACCGCGAGCGACTGGCGGAAGACGTGATCCAGCAGCGGCCCGGGCTCGACGGACTCGTACGCGGCACGCACCTGTCCGAGGATCTCGCCCTCGCCCGGCACGAGCGAATCGAGCCCCGCGGCGACCCGGAAGAGGTGCAGCGCTGCCGCGTCCTCGTGCAGCCGGTAGACGACGCCGTCGAGGGGCTCGCCGGCGATCTGCTCGAGCGACGCCAGCACCGCCCTCTCGTCGATCCCGTCGAC
>PLDP01000222.1 GCA_003136795.1 Actinomycetota bacterium | reverse complement strand
ACGCGTCCCCTCGCCGCCGGCCATGACAACAGCCCTCATGCCAGCACCTCACGCCGCGCCTTCAGCGCGTATTCGCCCAGTGCGACGAGCGCGAGCACGAGGCCGCTCCAGAAGACCCAGAGCGGCCAGGTCGAACCTTTGTGCGTGACCATGACGAATCCGAGGGCCGCATAGAGCAGCCAGGTGGCTGCCTTGCCGATCAGGTTGACCTGAAATTGGTAGCCGCGCCCCATCATGATCGGCGTCCCGACGAGCGTGACGAGATCGCGGGCCGGAATGATCAGCGCGAGCCACGGCAGCCGTCCGGCATGGATCAGGAGGATCACCGCGGCGTCGATCATCAGCCGGTCGGCGAGCGGGTCCGCGAACTTGCCGAACGCCGACTCGACATGCCAGCGGCGCGCGAGCAGGCCGTCGACCTGGTCGGTGACGCCGGCGACGCCGAAGACGATCGCGGCCGGCCAGGACCTACCTCCGTCGCACGTGAGGATCAGCGCGACGAAGACGGGGATCAAGAAGAACCGCGCGATCGTCAACGCGTTCGGCAGCTGAGCGCGGGTCACGCTGACAGGATATGCCGGTTGCTGACACTGCCGGGATTCGTCGACGCCCACTGCCATGCCTTTCAACGCGCCTTGCGGGGCCGTGGGCACGGCGGCGACTTCTGGGCCTGGCGCGACGAGATGATCGCCCTGGCGGGCTCATTGAGCGTCGCGGAGATCCGCAGCGAGTACCTCGAGGTGTACCGCGAGCTGCGCGCAAACGGCTACACGGCGGTCGGAGAGTTCCACTACCTCGGCCACGAGGAGGCCAAAGCCGCGGCCGACGCGGCGGACGAGGCCGGGATCGCCTTCGTCTGCCTGTACGCGTGCTACCTGCGCGGCGGCATCCCCCGCTTCCGCCAGGACTCTGTCGCCGTCTACCTGCGGGAGCTCGAGGCGCTGCGCGACGCCGGCATCCGCGTCGGTGTCGCCCCCCACTCCGTGCGCGCCTGCCCGGCCGACGCCCTCACGGAGCTCGGGCGGTACGCCGCCGAGCACGAGCTGCCCTTGCACGTGCATGCCGACGAGCAACCGCGCGAGATCGAGGAGTGCCTCGCCGAGCACGGCCTGCGTCCGATCGAGCTGTTGGCGCGCTCGGGCTGCCTCGGACCATCCTCGACGGTCGTGCACGCGACGCATGCGGACGGCGGCGAGCTCGACCTGCTCCGCGACACCGGCTCGCGCATCTGCGTGTGCCCGACGACCGAGGCGAACCTCGGCGACGGGTTCCTGCCGGTCGCACGCGTCTGCCACCGCGAGATCGGCATGTGCATCGGCTCCGACTCGAACGTGCGCATCGACCCGCTCGAGGAGCTGCGTGAGCTCGAGGGCATCGCACGGCGACAGACCGGCAAGCGCGGCGTGATCTCCGTCGACGCCCTCCTCTCGTTCGGCGCGGACGAAGGCGCGGCTGCGCTCGGGCTCGACGTGTGGCCGGACGCGGTCGTCGACCTCGAGCATCCGCAGCTGCGCGGCGTCGACGAGGCGGCGGTCTACGAGGCCTTGCTCTTCAGCTGCACGGGCGACGTGCTGCGGAAGACGTCCGACCAGTAGCGCGTGCGTGTGAGATAGGCGTCCTCGGCGAGCCCGCCGTGCAGGCCCCAGGCGCCGTTGTAGGACAGGTAGCGGTAGCCGCCGCGGCGTGCCGCAGGCGCGGCCGGCTCGATCTGCGTTCCTTCGTGCCACTCGTTGAAGGACGTGATCGTGACGCGGTCCGCGCCGCTCGCGATCGCCGCGCGCCACATCGCGTCGTAGGTCGCGCCGTTTCGCCGCGGCTTCAGGCGCGGGTCGCCGCTACCGCGGCGCGCGTCGTAGCCCGGCCCCACGGAGGGCGCGCAGATCAAGTGGCGCGCGTGCGCTTCTGCACAGAGGCGGCTGAACTTGTCGCCGCCGTAGGTGACGATGTCGTAGGTATAGACACCGTCGAAGCCGGCGCTCGCCGCGTCCCCGACCAGTGCGGTCTGCGCGTACAGCTTCACGCCACCGGCATGCAATGCGCTCTTTGCCGCCGCCCAGTCGCCGACCGCCATGTCGAATGGGCGATAGACGTAGAACGAGGTGATCCCCCAGTGGCGCAGGTACACGATGTCGGCGATCGTGCTCGCAACGCTGCGGCCGTTGTAGGGCTCGAGGTGCACCGCGACGGAGATCCCGTCGGCGCGCGCCGCGACGATGACGGCGGGCAGGCGCTGGTCTTCGGGTGAGCCCTGCCCCCACCACGAGACGACGACCTCGTCGATCCCCGCCGCGCGGATCTCGTCCATCTGCTGGGCGATCACGAGCTGGTCGGAGGACGAATAGAGACCGCGCGCTGGGTAGTACGACGACGCGATGTCGTTCGGCGGATGATGGCCGAGCTGGTTCCAGTGCATGTAGGCGCCGTCCTCCGACGGTGTGCCGTACCACGGGTAGTAGAACGCGGAAACGCGAACGCCCGCCTGCGCAGACACAGGCAGACAGAGGGCGAGCAAGATGCCGAGGAGAAGTCGCCGCATTGGCGGGGGTTCGCATCGATCATCTACCACTGCCGCTCGACGGACAATGGGCCGGACGGCTCATCCCGTTCCCATACCGAGTCCCACCGAACGAGGGATTCGCGTTCGCGCAAGACGGCCCGATACCCCCGCCGAGAACAATGGGCTCTGCGGCAAAAAGGCGGCTCGGCGACATCTTCGTCGAGCGTGGGATCATCTCCGACGAACAGCTCCGTGAGGCGCTGGAACAACAGCGCGAAACCGGTGGCAAGCTCGGAGAGGTGCTCGTCGAGCTCGGCTTCATCACCCGCGTCGGGCTCGCGGGGGTGATCAGCGAGCAGTGGGACGAGCTGCGCGTGAGCCAGAGTGGCCGCAAGACGGCGGAGACCGAGGCGCGCCGCGCCGCGAGCAAGGGCTCGTCGGTCGTCGAGGTGGCGCTGCGAGAACGGCTCGAAGCGCTGACGGCGGAGCTCGCCGACCGCGACCGCCGGATCGCCCAGCAAGAGGCCACGATCGCCGCCCTGCTCGAACGGCCCGGGCCCGCGGCGGCCTGAGCCGGCCCACATACGGGTTTCGCCGGATGCGACGCGCGCCGGCCGGTGCGACGCTCAAGGCGGTGGACCAGCAGTACCTCACCCCCGAGGGGAAACAGCAGATCGAACAGGAGCTGGCGCGCTTGCGCGCAGCCCACACCGAGAGTGAGGGCAGGTTGAGCGACTCGATGCTGCTCGCGGGAGACGCCGGCGACGTCGGCGAGTACCTCGACAAGCAGCGCGACCAGGACCTCCTCGACCGCCGCATCGAGCTGCTCGAGGAGCGGCTTGCAACCGCGCACGTGATCGAGCCGGACGAACTACCGCGCGCGGGCGCAGTGATCGGCACTGCAACCGACGTCGAGGATCTCGACACCGGCGTGCACAGTCATTTCGAGCTGGTCAGCTCAGCGGAGTCGAACCTCGCGCGCGGGCGCCTTTCGGTCGAGTCGCCGGTCGGGCGTGCCCTCGTCGGTCGCCGCCCCGGCGACACGGTCGAGGTACTGACGCCCAAGGGCCGCCGCCATTTCAAGCTCCTAGCCGTTCAGCGTTACTAAAGTCGCCCGCGAGCTCCCCTAAAGGCGTAGCCTTTCGACCATGAGCGAGCCTGCCGTGCAGCACCTGCGTGTCCTGATTGCGAACGAGCGGCGCGACCGGCTCGAGCTTCTCGCGCAGGTCGTCACCGGTCTCGGACACGATGTGATCGCTCGCGAGGTCGACGTCAGAGAAGTCGCGGCGGTCACCGCGCGTGAGCGTCCCGATGTTGCCCTCGTCGGGCTGGGCCTCTCGTCCGAGCACGCCCTGACGCTGATCGCCGAGATCGTCCGTGAGGCGTTCTGCCCGGTGATCGCACTCCTGTCCGCGAGCGACCCCACCTATGTGCTTGAAGCGGCGAAGCGCGGCGTGTTCGCCTACATCGTCGACACGAGCCCCGAGGAGCTGCAGAGCGCGATCGACATCACCCTGCAGAGATTCGCCGAGTTCCACAACCTCCAGGGAGCGTTCGGCCGAAGGGCCGTGATCGAGCAGGCGAAGGGAATCCTGATGGCACGCAACTCGGTCGACGCTGCCCGTGCGTTTGAGCTGCTGCGCGACCATTCCCAGCGAAACGGGCGCAAGCTCGCCGACGTTGCAGGCGCGGTCGTCGAAAGCCATCTCCTGCTCGTGCCGTCTGCAGCCGGACCGGAGAGCCAATTCAGCCCCGTGCTAGAATCAAATGGCGGTATCTCAATGCTCGAGGCCGCCCAAGGCCCGCCCTCAGCAGAGTAGGTCGGAGCGAGTCGGACGACGATGAGTCGTGACCGGCGTACAGCTCGCCCAAGGGGAAGGACCTACTATGAACCGTTTCGAGTTCGTATTGCGCGCCCTGCGGCGGCGCTCGAACGCGACGGCAGTCGGATTGTTCGCGCTCGGTTTGCTCGCCGTCCTGATGGTCACCGGCGTTGCCGGTGCCGCACCGTCAGCGGTTCCGCTCGGTGCGAGCGGCAGCTTCTCGGTGCTGGCCGGCGCCGGGATCACCAACACCGGGCCGACCACGGTCAGCGGTGACATCGGCACGTATCCGACCACGACGATCACTGGCGCGTCGTTGATGACCGTGCACGGGACGAATCACGCCGGTGACGCGGTCACGCAGCAGGCGCAGAACGATCTCGTCACTGCCTACAACACCGCCGCCGGTGAAAGTCCGACAACTCCGATCGCCGCCGACCTCGCGGGGCTGACGTTGAAAGCCGGCGTCTACAACTCCGCCTCGACAATTGGCCTCTCGGGCGCCCTGACGCTGGATGCGGCAGGCGACCCGAATGCCGTATTCGTCTTCCAGGCCGGATCTGCACTCACCACCGGTTCCGGCAGCTCGGTCAACCTGATCAACGGCGCACAGGCCTGCAACGTGTTCTGGCAGATCGGTAGCTCCGCGACGATCGGCACCGGCTCGAGCTTCCGTGGGACGATCATCGCCCTGACGAGCATCACCGTCACGACCGGCGCTACCGTCGACGGGCGCGTGCTGGCCCGGAACGGCGCGGTGACGCTCGACACGAACACGATCACCTCGTCGGCATGCGCCACGGCACCTGCCACGACGACTGCCACGACGACTGCCGCGACCACGACTGCCGCAGCGACGACAACCACGACCGCTGCGACGACAACGACGGTCGCTCCGAAGCCGAAGCCGAAGCCNNGTCGTCAAGAAGCCGGTGGCGAAGGTCGCCGCGGCGAAGAAGAAGGTCGTCGCGAAGCCGAAGCCGAAGGCGGCTGTTGCAACAGCCAGGTTCGGCTTCACCGGCTGAACATGAGCACGAGCCTCACGAGCGGGCGCGCCTTGCGCCCGCTCGGGCTGCTCTTGGCATGCGTCGCGGTCGCCGGGTCGACGGCAGCCACGGGGAACGCCACGTCCGCAGGAGTCAAGACAAGGCAGGAGCTGGTCGTGCTACTGAGTGCGCATGAGGCACGCGTGGAACCGGCGCTCCGCACGGCGCCGGTCGGTCTGGTGCCGGCGCGTACGCCGATCACCGACGTGCGCACGGTGCTGCCCGTCCTCGCGCAGCGTGGGAACTGGCTGAAGGTCAGGCTTCCAGGCCGGCCGAACGGTCACACCGGCTGGATCAAGCAGGGCGAGACGCTCTCCTCGTCCACCCGGTGGCAGCTCGCCGTGAACACCACGCGCCGCCTCGTCACCGTGTACCTCTCCGGCCGGGTCGTGCGCACGTTCAAGGCTGTCGTCGGCAAGCCCTCCACCCCCACGCCGACCGGCCAGTTCTTCGTCGAGGAATCGATCGCGCTGCGGGCCTCCGATGTCGGTGCGCCGTTCGCGCTGGCGTTGAGCGCCCGTTCGAGCGTGCTGCAGGAGTTCGACGGCGGGCCGGGCCAGATCGCGCTGCACGGCCTCGACAACGTCGGCGGGACACCCGGCACGGCCGTCTCACACGGCTGCATACGCCTCGAGGACAGCGCGATGCGCTGGCTCGCGGCCCGCATCGTCTCGGGCACGCCGGTCACGATCACCGCTCCGTGAGAGAGAACGAAAAAGGCCGCTCGCGCGGCCCTCTCCTGATCGGGGCGCCGAGATTCGAACTCGGGACCTCTAGTCCCCCAGACTAGCGCGCTAACCAGGCTGCGCCACGCCCCGCGACGCTCAGCACGCTACCAAGCGGAGTCGAGCCTCGCTGTGTGTCGCTGAGCCCTCCCCCACGTCGTCCCGCTCTGACCGAATCTGGCCACGGCCGCGAGGACATGACCCAACGTCTGCGCAGAGACCCGTGGAGCCGGCTACGTCTCGCGCGCGCCGCTGGACCAGCCCGGCGGCCAGCCGGCAGGCACGGCAAATCGGAAACGCTGTTGCGCCGCCCTACCTCGTCGCTTGAGAGCGCTCTCGCGCCTGCGAAGATCAGATCGCCGCAGAGAGACAGACGTAGACGTCCTCCCAAACGGTCGAGAAGACGACGAAGCGCGGCACAACAAGAACGCGCCTGTACCGTTGATCGCGTGCGGCTCCTTCGACGCCTCCTCGGTCAGCTTCGTAGACGACGTGACTTGACGCCCGAACAGCAGCGGCTCAAGCAAGTCCTCCAGCCCGTCAACCGCCGCCGCCGATAAGCCGACTCGCTCCGTTCTAGCGCAAGGACTCGCGCAGGCGGTGCTTCATCCCCTCGTCTGAGGTACGAGCACAGCTGGAAAGATCTGCGTGATCTTGGTGTCGCCTGACCGGTCCTGCGATCAAGGTCACCGTCGACACCAACACCGCGACCCGGGCTCGGCAAGCGATCGAGCGGATGATCTCGATCACCTAGCGGGAACCTGCAGCAACGCTGTTGCCGGCGCCTCAGTTCCGCAGCGGGACAGCCCGGAGGTAAACGGAGACGACTCTCTCCAGTCGTCGCCGGAAGTTCTCCGTGATCCAGGCGTTGGAGACCAAACTCAAGATGATCACGTCATTGTGAGGAAGCTGAGGGTGCCGGAAACTCAATTCGCCGCTTTTCACGCCGCGATCTCGTACTCGTGAATGAGCCCTTCGAGCACGTCTTGGCGCCGAAGACGGTCGAGGGCGACGACGGTCTCTGAACCTGGCGGAGCTTCTTGGTGAGCCCTACCGGGTTTCGCGGAGGCCTTCGCAGATGTTGGGAACAGGGCTTGGCAAGGGGGTCAGATCAGAGCCAAAACCTCGCTCCGCGGTGAAGAATTAACTGTCGACAGCGTCGCTCCCGCTGAACAGCACGCGCACGCCTCGCGTCAGCAGTCGCTCGCCCTCGTCGAGGTACGCCTCCAGCTCAGATGTCGCCGTGGCACGCTCACCGGCGAGGAGCAACTCGGCGAGGCGCCGGTTCCGTGGGACAAACCGGGCGAACAGGTCGGGGGGGCGCTCCACGATCCCGAAAACCAGCCGCAACTCGGTGTGGACAATCCGGAAGAAGGCGCTGATCCGCTCGCTGCCGATCAGCTCCACGAGCCGCTGGTGGAAGACGATATCCATCGTCGCGACGTGCTCCCAGTCGTCCCGATCTGCGGCCTCCTCCGCCTGTTCGACCAGCGCCAGTAGCTCGAGGAGTGACCTACGTGGCGCTGTTGCGCTGTACTCGATCGCCATCAGTTCGATGGGCCGACGCGTCCGGAAGATGTCGTGGATATCGTCTTCGTCGAGCTGCCGGACGGCGACACCGCGGTGCAGGTGGTGGACGACGAGACGCTCGCGGCTGAGGAGGCGAAACGCCTCGCGGATTGTGTTACGAGAGACGTCCAGCAATTCGACGAGTTGGTGCTCCCGTAGTGGCATCCCCGGTGGCATCTCGCCGCGCATAATCAGCTCGCGCAAGGCGTCGGCGACGCGTTCGGCCGTACTGCTGCGGTCAATGCGGAGGGAGCCGAGTACTCGGCGCGCTTCAGCGACGCGATCGACTTGCGGTTGAATGTTCCCGTCACCGCGTCTTGACGTCATCCAGCGACTCCCTCTCCGGATGACGTCGACTTGTGCGTGGCGTCAGCTCAGGCGCGACGTGGCTTCCCCCAGCCACCGCCGCCGGGAGTGAGAACGGACACGACCTGCTGGGGCCCGATCTCGCACGTCTTCTTCGGCGGAAGCGGCGCGCCGTCGAGCAGATTCTGCCCGCACGCACCCGCGAGGCCTCCGTCCTTGCCGGCGGGGGCGTGGCGGCGCCTGTCGGAGAGGAGCGAGAGGGTCGCGGGCTCGAGGACGCGGATCCGCCGTTCGATGCCGTCGCCGCCGCAGTGGATCCCGTCGCCGCCGGAGCCGTACCGGAGCTGGTAACTCTCGATTCGGAGCGGGAACTCGAGCTCGAGCGCCTCGATCGGCGTGTTCAGCGTGTTGCTCATGCCGACGTGGACGCCTGAGGGACCCGGGCCCGTGCTGCTCGCGCCCTGGCCGCCGCCGATCGTCTCGTAGTATGTCCAGTCCGCTCCGCCGATGATCACGTTGTTCATCGTCCCCTGGCCCGCGGCGGGCAGGTCGACGACCTGCGAGAGTGCGGCGAGGACGACGTCGGCGATCCGTTGGCTCGTCTCGACGTTGCCGGCGACGACAGCCGAGGGCGGCCGCGCGTCGACGAGCGACGGCTGCGGGAAAACGATCTCGAGCGGTGCCGAGGTGCCGGCGTTCGTCGGCACATCCGGCGGCAGGAGCACCCGCAGGGCGAAGAGGCACGCCGAACGCGTCACCGAGCGGGGGCAGTTGACGTTGCCGGGGACCGGCTCGGCAGTCCCCGTAAAGTCGATCCGGAGCGAATCGCCGGCGATCGTCGCCGCGACCCGGATCGGAATGTCGGCGTCCACGACGCCGTCGCCCTCGATCTCGCCGGCCGCGGTGTACGTGCCGTCCGGGAGCCGGCGAAGGACGTCGCGCGTGCGACGCTCGGCGTACGCAATCACCTCGTCGAACGCCGCGCGGACGAAGTCGAGCCCGTAGCGGCCGATCAGGGCACGCAGCCGCTCGCCGCCGACGCTGCCAGCCGCGACCTGCGCGTACAGGTCCGCCCTGCGGATCTGCGGCGTCCGCACGTTCGCGAGGACGAGCTCGAGCAGCGGTTCGTCGTAGACTCCCGCGCGCAGTAACCGCAGCGGCGGGATGATGATCCCCTCTTGGTAGATCGAGCGTGACCCGGCCGGCATCGAACCGGGCGTCATGCCGCCGACGTCGGAGTGGTGGGCGCGTGTGACCGTGTAGCCGACGATCTCGCCGTCGACGTCCACCGCCCCGACGAGCGTGATGTCCGGAAGGTGCGTGCCTCCGGAGAAGGGGTCGTTGAGCATGAAGACGTCGCCCGGTTCAGGCGCACGCTCGCGGACGGCGGCGACAGCCTCTTGCATCGCGCCTAGGTGCACCGGGATGTGCTCGGCCTGCGCGATCATGCGGCCGTTCGCGTCGAACAGCGCGCAGGAGCAGTCACGGCGCTCCTTGATGTTCGAAGAGTAGCTGCTGCGGACGAGCACCGCTCCCATCTCCTCGGCGACGCCCGCGAGCGCGCTGACGAAGACCGAGAGGGTGACGGGGTCGATCGCGCTCAGCCGGTCGACGCTCACGACCGCTCCAGTACGAGCGCGCCCGTTACGTCGACCGTCGCCCCCCAGCCGGAATGGACGAGGCAGGTTGCCTCCGGGAACTCGACGATCGCCGGCCCCTGAATCCGCCGCCCCGGTGCGAGCTCGTCGCCGCGGAATACAGCGAGCTCGCGCCACTCGTCGTCGACGTAGGCCGGACGCGTCCGCGGAGACGTGACCGCGTCGATGACCGGCGCCGCGAGTCTCGGCTTGGGCACGGGCACCGTCGCCGTCAGCCGGATGTTCACGACCTGAATCGGCTCGTCCGGCATCTCGAACCCGTAGCGCCGCCGGTGCGCAGCCGCGAAGCCCGCTCCCAGCAGGTCAACATCGTCTGCGACCACCGTCAGTTCGAATGCCTGCCCCCGGTAGCGCACGTCTGCGAGCCGGCGGAACACGGGTCGGTCGAGATCAGCTGCGGCGAGACGCTCGAGTTCGGCAAACGCGGCGTCGACCGCGACGCGGTCGAGCTTCGAGAGGTCGCAGATGAAGGGGCGGACGTAGTCCCTACGCAGGTCTGAGATCGCGAGCCCGAGTGCGCTGAGCACGCCGCTCGCGCGCGGCACGAGCACCGTGGAGAGCTCGAGTTCCTCCGCGAGGCGGCAGGCGTGGAGGCCGCCAGCGCCACCGAAGGCGACGAGCGTGAAGAGCCGCGGATCGAAGCCGCGCTCGACGGAGATGACCCGCAGCGCCTGGACCATCTCGGCCTCGGCGACCCGCACGACGCCAAGCGCCGCCTCGAGTGGGCTCAGCCCGAGACGCTCGCCGACCGACGCGAGCGCTGCCTCGGCCGCGTCCCGCCGGAGCACGATCTCGCCGCCGAGCCGCGCGCCGTCGGCGAGGAAGCCGAGGAAGAGGGTCGCATCGGTCACTGCCGGCTCGATCCCGCCGAGCCCGTAGCTCGCCGGGCCCGGCACGGCTCCTGCCGAGTGGGGGCCGACGCGGAGCGCGCCGCCCGCGTCAGCCCAGCCGATCGAGCCACCACCCGCGCTGACGGTGTGGACGTCAACCATCGGGTGCTTGATCGGGATGCCGTCAATGACCGCACCCGTCGTCGTCTGCACCTCGCCGTCGACCACCAGCGCGACGTCCGTGGAGGTGCCGCCCATGTCGAACGTGAGCAGGTTCGAGTGCCCGCTCGCACCGGCGGCGAACGCGGCCCCGATCACGCCGGCCGCTGGCCCGGACAGGATGCAGGAGGAGGCGCGCCCGGCCACGGCGTCGAGGTCGATCACGCCGCCGGACGACTGCATCACGAGCGGTCGCGGCAGGCCCGCCTCCGCGAGCCGCGCGCGCAGCCGCGCGAGGTAGCCGTTCAACCGCGGCGAGAGGTACGCGTCGGCCGTGGTGGTCGAGAAGCGCTCATACTCGCGGAACTCCGGCAGCACCTCGCTCGAGAGCGAGACCTCCACGTCCGGAAGCTGCGAGCGCAGGACCTCGCCAGCGCGCCGCTCGTGCGCTCCGTCCACGAACGAGAAGAGGAAGCAGACGGCGACGGCGTCGACGTCTGCGCGCCGGATCGCCTCGACCGCCGCCGCCAGCCCGTCCTCGTCCAGCGACTCGACCTCGCCCGTCGGCTCGACCCGCTCGCGCACGGTGAAGCGGAGCTCGCGCGGAACGAGCGGCTCCGGCGGCCGCTCCCGCAGGTCGTACAGCGACGGGCGCGTTTGACGAGCGATCTCGATCACGTCGCGGAACCCCGCGGTGGTCAGAAGCGCGGCCCGCGCCCCACGCCGCTCGAGCAGCGCGTTCGTCGCGACGGTCGTGCCGTGGGCGAACGCATCGACAGCCCCCGCGTTAACGCCAGCGGCCCCGAGCGCCGACATCACCCCGACCGACTGGTCATGCGGCGTCGACGGGACCTTCGCAAAGCTGAGCTCGCCGCCGACCAGCACTACAAGGTCGGTGAACGTGCCTCCGACGTCGACTCCAACCCGAATAGACGCAGCGCTCACGGCGGGTACCATACTGTTCAACAAACTACCCGTCCAGCGTCATGGCGCGCGGGTGCCGACAGCACGCTCCAGCAACCATTCGTGGATCGAGTGGCCGTGACCGGCGCCGACTTCGTGACTCGCTGCGCCTGCAGGCGCTATGACTTTCGACGTACGCGCGCCTTTCAGAGACGCCACTGGCCCTTGCCCTCGGCATCGCGACGGCGCCGACCCGGACCCGGTTGGCTGGACACGTTGCACATGGCCACCGTTTCTGGTGTCGTGGCCTGAATATCAATGCGCGGCTGGCACAATCGGTCGCAAAGCAACTCGTACGGGTAGCTAGACGAAAGCGTCCGATAATGCCGCCACTTGCTCGCATGTGAGTTTGCAGCGTGCCGCGGCGACGTTCTGCTTGAGATGATTGGCTGAACTGGTTCCCGGAATGACCACGATCCGAGTCGACCGCGCGAGAAGCCAGGCTAGAGCGATTTGTGCCGGAGTAACGTGCTGGGAATTAGCAACCTCTGCGATCAACCTCCTTGCCGCGGTGTCGCCATCGTAAGCAAGAGGCTGCCACGGGAGAAACGCGAGACCATGACGATCACAGAGTTCAAGGGCGCCCTCCGCGTGGCGATCGCTAAGGTTGAACCTATTTTGTACGGACGCAATCGGCGTGACGATCTGAGCTCTGATCACCTCGTCTTCGGTTACGTTTGAAAGCCCGATCTGGCGGATCTTCCCTTCCGCCTGAAGATCAGCCAACGCTCCAACAGATTCCTCGATCGGTACTTCTGGATCAACGGCGTGAAGTTGGTACAGATCGATCCGGTCTAATCTAAGCCTCTGAAGACTGCCTTCGCACGCCTGCCTGAGGTAACTCGGACGACCATTCACTGGCCAGCTTGTGAATTGTCCGGTGCGCAACTTGCCGCCCTTGGTCGCGATGTGGACTCCGTCAGGATAGGGGTACAGGGCGTCTGCGACCAGTCGCTCGGTCGCATACGGACCGTAGCAATCGGCGGTGTCAATCAAGTTAACCCCGAGGTCAATCGCGCGACGCAACAAGAGCCTGGCTCCCTTGCTGTCTCGGGGTTCACCCCATGAACCCGGCCCAGAAAGATGAAGAGTTCCAAGGCCTATCCGACGTACTTCGATGTCGCCGATCTTTACGGTCGCAGGCTCCAACTAGACGCTCCCGAGCAACGTAGGTATCTTCTCTCCGCTAGGCGTCGCCACCTACGTCACCTCCGGGCGAGCGTCAGCCGGCACGACCTCGACGGCGTACTGCGGGTCGTGCCACGTCGCAGCGTAGGCCTCGACGAGCTGCGTCGTCACCGGACCCGGAGTGAACCGGAGCCGGCGACCGTCGGCCGTCCCGATCGGCACGATCCCGGCGGCGGTTCCAGTCAGGAACGCCTCGTCGGCCGCGTATAGGTCGCCGACCGACAGACGCCGTTCGTGCGTCGCCACCCCCAGCTCGCGGGCCAGCTCCAGCACGGTTCGCCGCGTCACGCCGGCGAGACACGCAGTCGGCAGAGGCGTTTGCAGCTCGCCGTCGCGGATCACGAAGACGTTCGCCGCGGTCGCCTCGGCGAGGAACCCCTCGCCGTCCAGCATCAGGGCCTCGCCGGCCCCGGCGGCGTTCGCCTGCATCTTCGCGAGGATGCCGTCGAGGTAGTTGAGGCTCTTCACCGCGGCGTCGACCGAGCGCGGCGACTTCCTGACGACGTTGCTCACGATCACGCTGAGCGCGGTCTCGCCGAGGTACGGCGGGAACGGGTACGCCAGGATGTACACCGTCGGCTCTATGCAGCGCCGCGGGTCGAGGCCCGGCAGGCCGACCCCGCGCGTGCACACGACGCGAACGTGCGCGTCGCGGAGGCGATTCGCCTCGGCGACGGCGGCGATCCCGCGCAGCAGCTCGTCGTCGGTCAGGTCGATGTCCAGCCCGACGATGGCGGCCGACCGCCGCAACCGCACGAAGTGGAGGTCCGGACGGTAGAGCCAGCCGTCACGGAGGCGGATACCCTCGAAGATGCCGTCGCCGTACAGTAGCCCGTGGTCCCACACCGAGACGGCGTCTCGGCCGCTCCGCACCTCGCCGTTCTTCCAGACGAACAGCTCCTGGAGGCGCCCCACGGCCGCCACCGTCTCCGGCGCCGCGGCGCGACGCCCCGCGTGCTCGCGCTCGATGATCACCACGCTACGAGGCTCCCGGCAGCGCCACGCCCAGCTGGCGCAACAGGCCGAACGTATCCGACACCGACCACCGCTCGATCACCTGCCGGCCCTGCCAGTGGAAAATACTGATGGTCGTGACGTCGATGTCCCGGCCGGCCGGCGGCACGCCCATGTACTCCCGCTCCTGCCGCCCCCGCATCTGGAACCGTCCGACGACGCGATCGTCCGACCAGAACTCATCGTCGATCGTCGACCGGAGATTCGGAAACGCCTGGAAGACGGCGTCGTAGTAGCCGCGCACCTTCGACAGGCCCATCGGCTCGGGCGTGTAGCCGTAGAACGTGATGTCCGGGTGATAGAGCTTGAGGTACTCGTCCAGATCGCCGGCATTGAACGCGTCGACCGCGTGCACGAGGATCTCGTGGCGCTCGTCCTGCAACTCCGACATGACTCCTCCTTCTTGATTTACGACCCGGTCGCGGTTGCGCCGGCTCACATTCACCTCGCTGACGCGCGCGGCTCGGAGCCGCTCGGTCTCCTCCCATTGGATCTCGAACTGCTCCGGCAACCGCACGAGCGCATCCGGCGCACCCGTGTAGACGATCACGACGACGTACTCTTCGCGCGCCGCCTCCAGCGAGATGTAGCCGGACGCGACGTCGTCCCTCACGGCCAGCGGGTCGCGAAGGTACGGGTCGCCGTAGCCGGCTCCGCCGGGGAGGCCGAACTCGACAACGTCGTCCGGGTGCAGGTTCACCCGCCGCTTCGTCGCCAGCGCGCTGCCATCCACGAAGCGCATGAAGCCGACCGCGCCCTCGCGACCGCCCTCGACCCCGGGCGGGGCAAACACGGTCCGGTCGATCGAGGCGGCGACGGACCACGGCCTGCCGCCGCGGGTCCGGAACGCGACGCGCTGCCCGAGGCCGCCCCGGAAGGTGCCGGCGCCGCAGGAGTCCGGCCTCAGCTCCCGGTAGTCCTGTACGAGCGGCGTCACCGACTCGACGACCTCGGTCGGTACGCCGGCGACCCCCGTCGGGAAGCCGGTTGTGCTCAGCCCGTCCTTCGTCGCGCGCGCGCCCATCCCGCCGACGTGGAAGCTGCTGAACGTAAAGGTCCGGCGCTTGCCCGACGCCTGGCCTCCGTTCCACGTCACCACCCAGACCGGGTCCGCGCCGCCTGCGACGGCACGCGCCACGACGGGAGCGAGCGCGGCGAAGATGACGCCCGGGATGAAGTGGCCGACGAGATGCCTGCCGGCGACGGCGGCCGGCTCCTCGCAGTTCAGGATCGACCCCGCCGGTGCCGTGACGGTGATCGGCTGGAACGACCCGTCGTTGTGCGGGACGTCCGGCGCAATCAGCGCCTTGAACGCGAACGAGGTGTAGCCCGCCGTGTAGTTCAGGACGACGTTGATCCCGCGGTCGCTCTGGCGCGACGACCCGCTGAAGTCGACGACTGCCTCGTCGTCGTCGATCGTCACGGCTGCGTGGATCTTCACCGCCTCGTCGAAGCCGTCGGCCCACGTCTCGGCCTCGTACGTCCCGTCCGGAATCGCCCTGATCGCGGCGCGCATCGCAGCCTCGGTGCGAGCCAGCAACTCATGGGCGACGCCGTCGATCTCTTCCAGCCTGAATTCCTCCAGCAACTCCTGCAATCGCTGCCCTCCTAGGGCGTTGCAGGCACTCTGGGCGTACAGGTCGCCCACGGTCTCGTCGGGCGTGCGAACGTTTCTGCGAATGATGTCGAGCAGAACGGTGTTCGGCTCGCCCTTCGAGAACAGCTTCATGATCGGGATCCGCAGCCCCTCCTCGTAGATCTCGAAGGCCTCGCCCGAGAGGAGCCGACCGCCGACGTCGGGCAGATGGCACGTGTTCGCGAAGTAGGCGACGAGCCGTCCACGGTGGAAGATGGGCGTCACGACCGTGAAGTCGTTGAGCTGACCGCTCGTCATCCACGGGTCGTTCGTGACCAGCACGTCGCCCGGGGCCAGCGACTCGGGCGGGAAGACGCTCAGGAAGTGCTTCACACCCGTCGCCATCGGGTTGATGTGGCCGGGGGTGCCCGTCACCGACTGCGCGATCATTCGGGCGGTGGACGTGAAGACGCCGCAGGCGAGGTCCTCGTTGTCCCGGACGACTGTGCTGAAGGCGGTGCGGATGAGCGTCGCCTGCTGCTCGTTCGCGGCCGCGAACAGGCGATTGCCGATCACCTCGACGAAGAACGGGTCGAGCTTTACGAGATTCCCATTGTCAGTGGCCACCGCTTCTCCCTAGACCGCCGTCTTGCTGACGCGAAGAGCGAGCTCGTCCGTCACTACGGCCTCGTAGTCCGGCGGGACCACGAGTGTCGACTCCGGCTCCTGGACGACGGCGGGCCCGGGCAGCGCGGCGCCCGGCTTCAGCGCGGCGCGCTCCCAGACCGGCGTGCGCACGAATCCGCCGCAGCTCGAGAAGTACGCGTCGCGCTCGCCCGCGGAGGCTGGAGTTGTCATCCGTCTCTTCGTTGGCTCGATGTGGATGCGTGGGGCGGGACCCGACGCCGTCACGCGGACCCGCACGATCTCCACGGGCACCGACGACGGCCCGCCGTGGCCGTAGAGCGTCCGGTATGCGCCCTCGAAGTCGCCGAGCAGGCGCGACTGCCAGTCCGGGAGCTCTCCCTCCGGCAGGCCGACGCGGACCGCCTGGCCCTGACCGATGTACCGCATTTCCGCGATGCGGGTGAACGAGACGTCGGCCGAGGGAACCCCCGACTCCGCCAGCAGCCCACCCCCCTCGTCCTCGAGCTCGCGCACGAGCTCGTCGACGTCGCTCCAGCGCGCCGTGCCCAGGTCGATCCTGCAGCTCCGCACGAGGTCGAACGCGACGGGTGCTGCCAGGAAGCCGAGCGCGCTCAGGACGCCGGCACCGTAGGGAACGATCACGGCCGGCGAGCCGAGGCTCGCGGCCACACCCACCGCGTGCACAGGTCCGGCTCCTCCGAAGGCGAAGAGCGGCAGGACGTGCGGGTCTACGCCGCGCTCGAGCACGTGCGCGCGGGCGGCGTTGGCCATCCCCTCGTTGACCAGGAGGTGGATGCCGGCGGCGGCTTCCTCGACCGAGACGCCGAGCTTCGAGGCAACGTGCTCCTCGAGCACCGCAAACGCGGCGTCGCGATCCAGCCGCATCCGACCGCCGAGGAAGTACCGGGGATCCAGGTAGCCGAGTACGAGGTCGGCGTCCGTGACCGTCGGCTGGCTCCCCCCTTGCCCGTAGCACGCGGGTCCGGGATCCGCGCCGGCGGAGTCGGGGCCGACGTTCACGAGGCCCAACGAGTTCACCCGGGCGATCGAGCCTCCGCCCGCTCCGACCTCGACCATGTCGACGCTCGGCACCCGCACCGGTAGGCCCGAGCCCGGCTTGAGCCGGTAGACGCGGCCGACCTCCAAGTCGTCTCCGATCCGGGGGACGCCGCGCTCGATCACGCACAGCTTCGCCGTCGTCCCGCCCATGTCGAACGACAGCAGGTCGGGGGTGCCGTTGCCGCGTGCGTACGCGGCCGCCGCGAGCGCCCCGCCCGCTGGCCCCGACTCGAGCATCCGGATCGGGAAGGAGCGCGCGGTGTCGATCGTCGCGAGCCCCCCGCTCGACAGCATCACAAGGATGTTGCCCGGCACGCCCAACGACTCGACGCGCCCCTGGAGCGCGGCGAGGTACGTTTGCACGATGCGGAGAACGTACGCGTTCGCGAGCGTCGTCGACGCGCGCTCGTACTCGCCGAGCTCGGGCGCAACGTCGGACGAGATCGCCACGGGCAGGTCGGGCGCCACCCGGGCCAGGACCTCCCGCGTTTCGCGCTCGTGAGCGGGATTGGTGAACGAGTGGAGGTAGCAGACGGCGACGGACTCAACGCTGGAGGACGCGAGCTCGCGTCCGAGACGCTCGACGTAGCTACGATCGAGCGGCGTGTCGACCGCTCCGTCCGCGTAGACCCGCTCGGGCACGTCGAACCGGAGGTACCTCGGCGCCAGGGGCCGAGGCAGCTCGACGAGCAGGTCGTAGAGCTCGTATCGCCGCTCGCGCCCGATCTCGACGGCGTCGCGGAAGCCCGCCGTCGCCAGGAGCGCAGTCACCGCGCCCTTCCGCTCGATGATGGCGTTCGTGACCAGCGTCGTCCCGTGGACGATGCGCGTCACGTCGCCGGGGTCGATCCGGCTATCACGCAGCAGCTCCTCGAGACCGCGCTCGACGCCGGCGGAGGGGTCCGCCGGGGACGTCAGCGTCTTCGCGAAGAGAATCGGTCCGTTCTCGTCGGCGAGGCAGAGGTCGGTGAACGTCCCGCCGACGTCGACGCCGATCGTGTACACAGCCGTCATCGCTTCGTCCTGAGCCCTGCTCGGCCCGCATTCATCATGACAAGTCCTCGGATCTCTTAGGTTGGGGAGGCCGTGCCGCCAAGCGCGAGTCCGCCGCGCCTCCGGCCTCCGGCTCTCGAAAGGGTGGTCGCGCCGCTATGTCCGGTTGACCTCCGGCCACTCCTGCTTCGACAGGACCATCGACCAGGAGCTGGTCAGACCGCCGTCGACGGCGATGTTCGCCCCGTGGACGAAGTCGGCCGCGTCGGAGGCCAGGAAGAGCACCGCGCCGGCGATGTCGGCGGGGGTGCCCAGGCGGCGTGCCGGCGTCATGCCCTCCACCTGCTTCCGCACCACCGGATCCGCCATGGCCTCGCCGATCATCGGCGTGTCGGTGTTGCCGGGCGAGATCGAGTTCACGCGGATGCCGCGGGGAGCCAGCTCGGCCGCCAGCGCGCGGACCAGCGAGACGATGCCGCCCTTCGAGGCTGCGTAGGCGCTATAGAGCGGCGACGGCATCACGGCCGTCCCCGACGCGATGAAGATCAAGACGCCGCCTTCGCGCATGTGCGGGACCGCCGCCCGGGCGATGAAGAACGGCGCCCGCAGGTTGATCGTCAGCTGCCTGTCCCATGCGCCCTCGTCCATCTGCTCGATCGGACGCGCCTCAAAGATCCCCGCGACGTTGACGACGACGTCGACGCCGCCGAAGGCTTCGACGGCCGCGTCGACAATCGCCTGGGGCGCGCCGCCTTCGAGGAGGTCGGCGGTCACGAACTCGGCCCGACCGCCCGACGCCGAGATGTCCTCAACCGTCTGGCGCAGGCCCTCCTCGTTCCGGTCGGTGGCGAGCACGGCCGCTCCGGACAACGCCAGCGCGCGCGCCGTCGCCGCGCCGATGCCCGAAGCGGCTCCCGTGACGATCGCCGTCTTTCCCTGCAGGTCAACCTGCGTCAGACGCTTCAGCTGCTCTTGGGTCTCCAGTCCGCTCATTTCTCTCGTCTCCTTTTCAACTTCCAATTCGGACGGCGCAAAACGGGGCCGCCGTGCCCGTACACGCAAGTGCCACGCCTGCCACGCGCGTCTAGCTCGACCTCCGGCTCGTCCGGAACCAAGCGTCGAGCCCGACCGCGCCCAGGATGATCGCGCCCTCCGCCATCTGCTGGTACACAGCGTTGACGTTCAGCAGGTTGAACCCGTTGCCGATCATCGCGAGCAGGTAAACGCCGAACATGGTGCGCCAGATCGCGCCCTCGCCACCGAAGATGCTCGTGCCGCCCACGACGATCGCGGCGATCGCCTGGAGCGGGATGTCGGCACCGACGTCGGGGGCTCCGGTTCCGATCCGGCTCGCGACGATCACTCCCCCTAGGCCCGCGGAGAGCCCCGAGATGACGTACGTCAGCGTCTTGATCGCTCCGACCGGGACGCCGGCGAGACGAGCCGCCTCGGGATTCCCGCCGGCTGCGTAGATGAACCGCCCGATGATCGTCCGGTCGAGCAGGATCCATGCGAAGGCGGCGAACGCGGCCAGAGCCCAGACCGAGATCTTGACCGTGAACCACGTCCCCTGGCCGAGATGGGTGAACGAGAAGTTCGTGACGTTCTCGTCGAGGCCGCCGCTGAGGTACAGGGCGAGCGACGAGATGATCAGCGATGTGGCGAGCGTTGTCACGAACGGGTTGATCCGGAAGAAGTTCACGCCGATGCCGTTGCCGAGGCCGCAGCCGGCGCCGATCGCACACGCGGCGACGATCGAGAGCGCCAGCGATCCCGTGCCGTTCATCACCTGTGCCGCGACCACTCCCGCGACCGCATAGATCGCGCCGACCGAGAGGTCGAAACCGCCGCCGATCAGCACCAGCGTCCCGCCGACGGCGATGATGCCGGTCGCGCTGTACTGGTCGGCGAGATTGCCGATGTTCTCGCGGGTCAGGAAGACGTTCGACGAAGTCGACAGAACGACGAGCAATACGAGGAACGAGAGGATGACCGCGTACTCGCGCCCCAGATAGCTCACCCGCCGCCAGAGAAGGCGTCCGCGCGTGACGGAGCCGAGCGCGTCGGATTCATCGGTAAATCTGAAGATGCTCATGGAGAAGTGAATCCTT
>PLDP01000151.1 GCA_003136795.1 Actinomycetota bacterium | reverse complement strand
GTAGTCGTAGTAGGAGACGAAGTACTCGACGGCGTTGTCGGGGAAGAACTCGCGAAACTCGTTGCAGAGCTGCGCAGCCAGCGTCTTGTTGTGCGCGATCACGAGCGCGGGCTTCTGCACCTGCTCGATGATCCACGCCATCGTCGCCGTCTTCCCGGTGCCGGTCGCGCCGAGCAGCGTCTGGTAGCGCTCGCCCGCGCGGAGCCCGTCCGAGAGCGCCTCGATCGCCTGCGGCTGGTCGCCCGTCGGAACGTACGAAGTGGACGTTTTCAGGGGTGGCACGAAGGGACAGGGTATCCCGTCGTGCTCCCCCGGCTACCTAGTCGCCCCAGTCGAAGTCGCGGGAGCGTGACCAGAGATTCTCGTCCGAAGGCTGGTCCGGGTCGGGCGCCTGGGCGGCTGCCTCTTCCGTCGCCTCGGGGATGGGCGCGGGCCCGGGCTCGTCGATGAACGTGTCTTCGGTGGTCGGCCAGTCGAGCGAGGTCTCCTCGGCTTCGATCCCGGTGGCGCCGTCCATCGTCTCTTCGATCCGCGCCTGCTCCTCCGTCTTGAAGAGCGGGTGGTTCTGGAACGGATCGTCGGATATGTACTTCTCGAGCGGCATCTCGTGCTCGAGCGCAGCGTTGCGCCGCTTCAATTCGAGATGGTCCTGGATCACCTGCGCGAACATCGACGACGTGTCGACGGCCATAAAACCCTCCTGCTCTACGCCAAGTCCCTCCGGCGTGGCAGTTTAGACGATCTTCGAGGTGCTCGATTCGGGCGCCACGACGACCCGGTTCCGACCCTCGCGCTTGGCCTCGTACAGCGCCGAGTCGGCGGCGGCGAGCAGTTCGCCGAGCTCCTCGCATTCCGGATATGAGGCGACGCCGAAACTGGCTGTGACGGACAATTCCTCGCCGTCCGGCATCCGCACGACGCGCGCCTCGATCGCCGCGCGGGCGCGCTCGGCGAGGCGCGCGCCGCCCGCCGAGTCCGTGCCGGTGAGCACAAGCGCGAACTCCTCGCCGCCCCAGCGACCCGCGACGTCGCTCTCGCGCACTGTCTCCCGCAGCGCGGCCGCGAACGCCTTCAGGACGTCGTCGCCCGCCGCATGCCCGTACCGGTCGTTCACACGCTTGAAGTAATCGAGGTCGCTAAACACGACGCACACGTCGTAGCCGAAACGCACAGCACGGGCGAGCTCGGAGCGCAGCGTCTCCTCGAGGCTGCGCCGGTTCGCAAGGCCCGTCAGGCTGTCGACCAGCGCCTGGCGCTCGACGATGTGGTGCAGCCGTGCATTCTCGAGCGCCACCACGACCTGATTCGCCAGCGAAGCAGCGATCTCCACCTGCTCCGCGTCGAACGAATCCGCTGCGATCACGAGCTGTCCGAAGTCGGACGAACCGACGCGCAGCGGGAAGGCGATCCGCTCGGCACCGGCGTCGGGGTCGCCGGCACGCGCGATCTCGCCGTCCGGACCGAGCACCACGCCGCCCCTCGCGCCGGTCGACTCGACGGCCGACTCCACCACGATGCGAACGAGTTGCCCCGGGTCGTGCGTCGCCGCCAGCGCCTCGCCGAAGCGCGCGGTTGCGTCGCGCATGCGGCTGCGCTCCGTCTCGAGCTCGATGAGCCGCTGTTCGAGCTGCGCGGCCATGCGGTTGAACGCAGTGCCGAGCTCTGCGAACTCGTCACGGCCGCGCACCTCGACGCGCTCACCGAAACGACCGCGCGCAATCCCGTTCGCCGCCTCGGCCAGGCGGCGGAGCGTCCCGGTGATCGACCGCGCGAGTAGGTAGGTGACAACGCCGAACACGACGAGCGATGCCAGCAGGGCGACGAAGAGCCGCCCCTCGGACGAGCGGCCTGCAGCGTCGATCGAGCTCTGCGGCTCGAGCACCGCGAAGACGAAACCCTTCGGTCGGGCGAGCGGCGCCGTCTGCAGGCCGCGGTACTCGCTCTTGCCGACCTTCACACGCGCGGCGCGGCCCGGTTCGAGCGCCAGCGGGCCACCGAGGCCGACACCCGCCACGATTCGGCCGAAGCGCGCGGCGACGAGATGGACAGACGGCGAAAGTCCGGCATCGAGCGCGCGGACGAGCCGTGCATCGATCGGAACGCGCACGGCGACCGAGCCGAGCACATGGCCGTGGTCGAGCACCGAGACCGCGCCCGGTCCGCCCGCGACGAAGCTGAACCGCGCGCCGGGATCGCGGGCGGCGATCTTCGCGAGCGCACGCTTGTCGTGGCGGCGCAACGCCTGTTGGAGCGCGGGGTCGTCTGCGAGCCGGCGGGCCTCGGCCGTCGCGTCGTTCAGTCGCGCGCCGTAGCCCGCGACCGCACCGCGCAGGCCGGCATCGAGCGCAGCGTCGGCGCGTCTGGTCTCGCTACGGCTGGTGAGCGAGTTGTAGCCGTAGAAGGCAACCGTGAGCGGCAAGAGCGCCAGCAGCGCGAACCACGTAACGAGCTTGAGTTTGAAGCTTCCCATGGGTCCTCAAGTATTCGGCCCGCCCTGCCGATTCTCTCCTTGTAACAAAGTCGTTGTCGACGAGAACGGGGGGCACCATGAGGGGGTCGTGGACGCAGACGGCGGCGGTGGCACTCATTTTTGCAGTGATGGCCGGACTGCTGCTCCTGCCCGGGCAGCTGCTCGGGAGCGATCGCCGGGGAACCCCCCTGCGGCTCGCGGCTGCTCACGCGCCCGAGGCCGTCCAGGCTGCGCCCTTGCCCGTCGTTGCCCGTCGCGCTCCTGTGACGCGCCGCCGGATTGTCGTTTCGGCCGCCCCGGCCACCCAGCTTGCAAGCGTCGTCGTGCAGCGGGCCGCCCCGGCCTCGCGCACCGCCGTCCACCAGGCCGCCGCGCCGAAGCAGGAAACGCGCACCCACCAGGCCCGGCACCTAGCGCTGCCGGCCGAGCCGACCGCCACCCCCGTGACGACACCGGCACCGACCCCCACGCC
>PLDP01000218.1 GCA_003136795.1 Actinomycetota bacterium | reverse complement strand
TCGGTCTCGCTGCTGGAGCTGACGGAGCTCTGCCGTGAGATCACAGGGAAGACCACGCGAGTCGACGCCTCGGGCGACGACCGGCCAGGCGACATCCCCCTCTACGTCACCGACTCCCGGCACCTTTTCTCGCTGACGGACTGGCGGCCGGCGCACACGCTGCAAGACGTCCTCGGCGATCTCTACGAGTGGATCGTCGCCAACGAGGAAGACCTCCGGAGGATCAACGCATGGGCGTAGCCATCGTCACGGGCTCCGGCGGCCTCGTCGGCTCGGAGTCGGTCGCGCGGTTCGTCGAGGCCGGCTACGACGTCGTCGGGATCGAAAACGACCTCCGCGCGTACTTCTTCGGCGCGTCCGCCTCGACCGCGGAGCAGACGAAGCGCCTCCGCTCGACGTACGGCACCTCCTTCACGTCGGTCGAGCTCGACATCCGCGACGGAGACGGCATCGACGCCGTCTTCCGGCAGCACAAGGCCGAGCTCGAGCTCGTCATCCACACTGCCGCGCAGCCGTCGCACGACTGGGCCGCGAGCGAGCCGCTCACAGACTTCGCGGTCAACGCGACAGGCACGCTCAACCTGCTCGAAGCGACGCGGCGCCACAGCCCCGACGCAACGTTCATCTTCACGTCGACGAACAAGGTGTACGGCGACCGCCCGAACTTCCTGCCGCTCGTCGAGCAGGAGACGCGATGGGAGCTGCCGGACGACCATCCGTACCACCAGGGCATCGACACGTCGATGTCGATCGACCGCTGCCTGCATTCGCTGTTCGGCGCGTCGAAGGCGAGCGCCGACCTGCTCGTGCAGGAGTACGGGCGGTATTTCGGCCTGCCGGCCGGCGTCTTCCGCGGCGGCTGCATCACCGGCCCGAACCACACCGGTGCGCGCCTGCACGGTTTCCTCTCGTACCTGATGCGCTGCACGATGACCGGCGATCCGTACACCGTGTACGGCTACGCCGGCAAGCAGGTGCGCGACAACATCCACAGCGCTGACCTCGTGAGCGCGTTCGCCGCGTTCCACGGCAACCCGCGACCCGGCGCGGTCTACAACATCGGCGGCGGGCGCGAAAGCAACTGTTCGATGCTCGAGGCGATCGAGCTCTGCGAGCAGATCGCCGGAAAGCCGCTCGCCTGGGAGCTCGGCGAGGAGGCACGGATCGGCGACCACAAGTGGTGGATCAGCGACCTGTCCGAGTTCCGGCGCGATTACCCGGACTGGGAGCTCGCCTACGACGTCGACTCGATCTTGCGGGAGATCAACGAACAGAACGCCGAGCGCTGGCTCCCCGCATGAAGTACTCGCTCGTGATCCCGGCCAAGAACGAGGCCGAGTCGATCACCGGCACGGTCGACGGGCTCGTGCAGGCGCTCGAAGCTGCCCAGATCGACTACGAGGTGCTCGTCGTCGACGACGCGAGCACCGACGAGACGCGGGTGGTCGTCGAGCGGATCGGTACGACCAACCCTCGGGTCCGCTGCCATCCGTCGCACAACCCGCCGGGCTTCGGCTTCGCCGTGCGCGCCGGCCTCGACGTCTTCACCGGCGACGCGGTCGCCGTCGTGATGGCCGACGGCTCGGACAGCCCGGACGACGTCGTGTCCTACTACCGCGTGCTCGAGGACGGCTACGACTGCGCGTTCGGATCGCGCTTCGTGAGCGGTTCACACGTCTCCGGCTACCCGCGCTCGAAACTGATCATGAACCGCGTCGTCAACTTCGGCATCCGCATGCTCTTCCGGCACGGCTACAACGACACGACGAATGCGTTCAAGGCGTATCGCCGCGAGGTGATCGAGACGATGCAGCCGTTGCTCTCGAATCAGTTCAACCTGACGGTCGAGCTGCCGTTGAAAGCGATCGCGCGCGGGCACAACTTCAAGGTCGTCCCGATCTCGTGGACGAACCGGGCGGCGGGCACGTCGAAGCTCAACTTGCAGGAGATGGGCAGCAGGTATCTGTTCATCGTCCTGTACGTGCTGCTCGAGCGCCACCTCACGCGCGGCGACTACAAGAAGCGCTCCGTCAAGGGTGCCACGGGTCGTCGAGCGGATACGTGACCTCGAGCACCCGCTGTCCGACGAGCGCGAAGACGCGGACGTTGCGTGGCATCGACCCGTCCATCACCTGATCCCGCGACAGCACGACCGCAAAGCCCGAGCGACGAAGCGAGGGAAGGTTGAAGGCCGCCGCGACATCCGGACGATCGACGTTGGGAGCGCCCGCGAAAACAAGCTTGCCGGCGACGAACACGAGGATCTTCGACGCCACCGTGCCCGACCCCGCCTCGGCTGCCCACCCACCGAGCGAGAAGTGGCTGCCGACGAGATACGCCGCGTCCAGATAGCCGCCTCCGGTCTCGACGGGAGCAGTCCGGCCGTCCGGGCCTCGCACGGCCTCGTGCCCCATGACCTCGACGAGCGTGTAGTGCGGCAGCGGAGCCCGGGGCGCCTCGCCGAACGGCGTGCCCGGAGTGCCGCGGACGTGCACGGCGTAGAAGTCGACGGTCGCCGACCCCGCGATCGTGTGCACGGCGATCAAGTTCCAGTCGTCCGCCCCGTTGAAGCGCGGATCGAAGCCGGCAGACGGCGGCACGTGTACGACGATCCCGTCACGTGCGGTCGCGAGCACGAGCGGGACGAACGCGCCCCCTCCGAGCGAGATCGCCGGCGTGCGCGGCTTGTATGCGAGGCTGACCACGCGGTTGACGAGCGTGTCCCGCAGGCTGATGCGCGCGTAGACGAGCTCGTCGGGCGCGCCCTGCGGCACGCTGACCGGCTGCCCGGAGACGAGCCTGGCACTTGCGAGTTTCCGTTCCGTGCCGCACCGCGGGCCGGTGTGCGCGAGCACCTGCCAGACCTGGCTGATGCCGATCTGCGTGTAATTGCAGATCAGCGCCCGGAACGCGGCGGGAGCCTCGAGCTCGCGGTTGCGCCCGTTCACCGCAACCTGCGTGTTCTGCCGCAGGATGCGCTCGGGCGCCGACCCCGACGCGAGGAAGTTCGCGTTGCGGTCGTCGAGGGCGCTCGTGTACGCGCTGTACGACTGCGGCACGGGGAGTGGCCGCCACTGCAGGTCGTAGGCGCCGATCACTGCGCTCTCGACGGGATCGACATGGACGGTCTTGCCGCGCAACTCCGCAAGCAGTCGCGGTGGCACGCCGTAGGTCGCGCGCTCCACCGCGAGGGACTCCGCGACGAGCGCGTGCCGTTTGGAGGGGCTGACGACGTCCTCGGTCTGACGCAATATGTGCCGCGACGACGCGATCGGGCTGAAATGGAGGCCGATCGAGACCGCGACCGCTCCGAGCGCGATCGCGACCCCGCCGACGGCGACCCAGCGGGCCAAGCCACGCCACGCGAACGCGAGCAGGACGATCGCCGTTGCCGCGAAGAAGTACGGGCTGTGATCGGTGTCGTGGCGAACGAAGCCCTCCTTGAAGTACGTGAAGACGAAGACGAGAGTGATGAGCAGGACAGCAAGCCCCCGCTTGCGCTCGAACGCCGCGACATGCGGGACGGCGATCGCCGCCAGGAGCGCGACGAGGATCCCGGCGACCAAGTACTCCCACCGCATTCCTGCCTGCTCGTACTGCATTGCGGGCGAGTACCCGGCGACGATCGACGCCGAGAGCTTCAACCAGCCTGGGATGTCGAGCAGCGAGTTGCCCGTGGCGACCCAGAGCACCGCAAACGTGAGGAGGATCGACGGAACGACCGCGAGCCACCGTCGCCCCGCGGGCGAGACGGCCCACGCCGCGACGACCGCGATGCCGACCGCCGCGGCGCCCGTGTTCGTCTTGGTCAGCGCCGCCGCTCCTGCCAGTACTCCGCCCGCGACCGGGAACCAGTGCGCGAGCTGCGTCCCCGGCTCCTCGAGCACCCAGAGCGCGTAGAGGAAGACGATCACAAACAGCAGATCCGCGTGGGCGAGCGGCAATGCGGCAACCAGATACACCACTACAACCGCAACCGGTGCGATGAGCGCGCGCGCCGCACACCGCAGGAGCAGATAGCAGACGGCTACCTGCGCCAGCAGCACGAACACGAACGCCTCGGCAAGCGTCTGGCCGGTGACGGCGACGGGAAACGCGAGATACCCGAGCGGCCCGTACGTCCATACGAAGTCGGAGCCGAAGTCGATTCCTTTGACCTGAGCGAGGTGAAGCGCCGCGATCCACGAAGGGTCGAGGCCCGCGGTCGCGGTGAGCGTGGTCGTTTGCCACGTTACGATCGCGATCGCAAACGCGGCCACGACGGGCCATGCGATCGAGATGGCCCGCGCACGGCGCCCACCAAGCGACGGCAACCACGAGGGGAAAGTCACCTCGAGAGCCTAGACACCTAGAAGATCTCGGCGCACCAGGGCCGGATGCCCGTGCTGAAGAGCGCGTCCGCGCGCTCGGTCGCGCCCCCTACGAGCTCCTGCGCCCGCGAGGCGCGCACGAGGTCGCCGAAGCCGAAGCCACCGAGGTAGACCGTGCCGAGCCCGGTGACATCGAGCCGCAGCTCGGCAGACGCGTCGGTTCGCTCGACACCCGACGCGCTCACTCGCCAGCGGCCCGCGTTCTCGGGCAGCACGTCGTCCGTGAGCTCGAGCACGATCTCGCCGTCACCGCGGTAGCTCCGCGCCGACAGCGCACCGCCGACGTCGATCAACCGCACCCACACACCGTCGTTGAGCGTGAACTGCATACGGCGCGGCTCGGCGAGCAGCAGGAAGAGCGGATGGTCGAGCGGGAACAGGTCGGCCGCGAACTCCGACGTCCAGTCGAAGTCGAGCAGCCAGCGCCAGAGCTCGCGCGTCGCCTCGGGCGTCGGCGTGACGGCCTCCACGATCGTCACGACGCCCCTTCTGAAGCCGTTGTGCCAGTCCCGCTTCACGCGGTAGAGCGCGTAGCCGGCCGGTTCGCCGTCGAGCTCGAGCAGCGCGCGGTTCAGCGGGCCGCCCTGCCTGCGCGCGGGATCGTCGAAGAGCTTGCGCGTCTCCCACCACGCCGTGCTGCGCGCGAACAGGCCCGGACGCTGCGCGCGCACCTCCTCGTACAGCGCCGGGAACGTGCGCGCCGCTTCTTCCAGGTCGACGAGCCGAACGGTGCCGCGCGGCTCGAACGGCTGCGCAAAGCGCGTGCGGTCCTGCGCGAGCGACATCGAGCCGATCTGCGACGCGAGCCCGTA
>PLDP01000185.1 GCA_003136795.1 Actinomycetota bacterium | reverse complement strand
GCCTGTTCGGCGGCGCCGGCGTGGGCAAGACGGTGCTGATCCAGGAGCTGATCCACAACATCGCCCGCCAGCACGCCGGTGTGTCCGTGTTCTCGGGCGTCGGCGAGCGCACACGCGAAGGCAACGACCTGCTCCTCGAGATGGAGGAGTCGGGCGTGCTCGACAAGGTCGCGCTCTGCTACGGCCAGATGAACGAGCCGNNAGATGGGCCAGCTGCAGGAGCGGATCACCTCCACGACGAAGGGCGCGGTCACCTCGGTGCAGGCGATCTACGTGCCCGCCGACGACCTGACCGATCCTGCGCCCGCGCAGACGTTCGCGCACCTCGACGCGACCACCACACTCAACCGGGCGATCGTCGAGATGGGGATCTATCCCGCCGTCGACCCGCTCGACTCGACCTCGCGCGCGCTGCAGCCGGGGATCGTCTCGGACGAGCACTACTCGACGGCGACGCGCGTGCAGGAAGTGCTGCAGCGCTACAAGGATCTGCAGGACATCATCGCCATCCTCGGCATCGAGGAGCTCTCCGACGAAGACCGCCTGACCGTGCAGCGCGCGCGCAAGATCCAGCGCTTCCTGTCGCAGCCGAACTTCGTCGCCGAGCAGTTCACCGGCACACCCGGCCAGTACGTGAAGCTCGAGGACACGATCCGCGGGTTCCAGGAGATCCTCGCCGGCCAGCACGACGAACTGCCCGAGCAGGCGTTCTACATGGTCGGCCCGATCGAGGGCGCGGTCGAGCGGGCGCAGCAGATGTCGGCTTCCGCCGCGTAGGTAATGGCTGATCGCCGCGAGTTCTCGGTTTCCGTCGTCACGCCTGACGGCCCGGTGTACGAGGGCGACGCGCAGATGATCATCGTGCCGGGCGCGGCCGGTGAGATCGGCGTGCTCGCACGGCACGCGCCGCTGATCGCGACGCTCAAGGCGGGCTCGACGCGGGTGCACGTGAGCGACAGCGAGGTGCTCGAGTTCGCAACCGGTCCCGGGTTCTTCCAGGTGCTGCAGGACCGTGCGATTGCCCTCGTCGACGACGCCGTCGAGGCGAACGCGATCGACGATGCCCGTGCGCGCAAACAGCTCGAGGACGCGCAGGCGGAGCTCGAGGCGATCGACCGCGGCGACTCGACCGCGGACCGCTGGCAGATCGAGCAGCGCCTCCGCCACGCCGAGAACCAGCTCGCAGTCGCCGGCCGCAGCTGAACCTGGTTCTCGCCGCAGGCGAAACCAGGTTCACGTCTGAGGCGCTCCGGATCGTCACGGACACGAACCTGGTTCCGCTGCGCGGAAACCAGGTTCGGTAGGGTTCAAGTTCCGGAAAGCTTTGACAAGCAGCTTGGCGACCGGGTCACCAAACGCCTAAAGAGCTTTATGACCGACCGCAACGTCGCCCACGAGATCAAACGCCTCGCCGAGGAGCGCATCCTCGTGCTCGACGGCGCGTGGGGCGTGCTGCTGCAGAACCGCGGTCTCAACGAAGCGGACTTCCGCGGTGAGCGGTTCGCAGCGCACGCGCGCGACCTGCTGAACGATCCCGACCTGCTGAACCTGACGCGGCCCGACATCGTCCGTTCGGTGCACGACGCGTACTTCGCCGCGGGCGCCGACATCACGACCACCAACACGTTCACGGCGACCTCCGTCGGCCAGGCCGACTACGGCCTCGAGGACGCGGTCTACGAGCTGAACGTCGCAGGCGCGCGCATCGCGCGCGAAGCAGCCGGCCCCGACCGCTTCGTCGCCGGCTCGGTGGGCCCGCTCAACATCACCCTCTCGCTCAGCCCGCGTGTCGACGACCCCGGCTACCGCACGCATACCTTCGACCAGATCGTCGAGACCTATGCCGAGCAGATTCGCGGCCTCGCGGACGGCGGCGCCGACCTGCTGCTGATCGAGACGATCTTCGACACGCTGAACGCGAAGGCCGCGGTCGTCGCCGCGCGAGAGACCGCGCCGCAGCTGCCGCTCTGGATCAGCGTGACGATCGTCGACCTCTCGGGCCGCACGCTGAGCGGCCAGACGATCGACGGGTTCTGGACGTCGATCGAGCACGCGGAGCCGCTGATCGTCGGCGTCAACTGCGCGCTGGGCGCCCGCGAGATGCGGCCGTACGTCGCCGAGCTCTCGCGGATCGCCACATGCCTCACCTCCGCGCATCCGAACGCCGGTCTGCCGAACGCCTTCGGCGGCTANNGCGCTGCGTGGGCTCGAGCCGCGCGTGCTCCCGCCGCCGCGCCGGTCGCCGCGGTTCAGCGGCCTGGAGCCGTTCGAGATCGGCGAGGACACCGGCTTCGTCCTGATCGGCGAGCGCACGAACGTCACGGGCTCGGCGCGCTTCCGCCGCCTGATCGAGGCGGACGACTTCAACGGCGCGGTCGACGTCGCGCTCGAGCAGGTGCGCGGCGGCGCGAACCTGATCGACGTGAACATGGACGCAGACCTGCTCGAGGGGGAGCAGGCGATGCGCCGGTTCCTGAACGTGATCGCCACCGAGCCCGAGGCCGCGCGGCTGCCAGTGATGGTCGACAGCTCGAAGTGGTCCGTGATCGAAGCCGGTCTGCAGTGCCTGCAGGGCAAGGGAATCGTCAACTCGATCTCTCTGAAGGAAGGCGAGGCGGAGTTCCTGCACCACGCGCGCCGCATCCGCGACTACGGCGCGGGCGTCGTCGTGATGGCGTTCGACGAGGAGGGCCAGGCGACCGAGGTCGAGCGCCGCGTCGCGATCTGCGGCCGCGCCTACGACCTGCTCGTCGACGAGGTCGGGTTTCGGCCCGAGGACATCGTGTTCGACGCGAACGTGCTCGCGGTCGCCACGGGGATCGAAGAGCACAACGACTACGCACGCGCGTTCCTCGAATGCCTGCCGAAGATCAAGGAGCGTTGCCCGGGCGTGCGCACATCGGGCGGGATCTCGAACCTCAGCTTCTCGTTCCGTGGCAACGACGTGGTGCGGGAGGCGATGCACGCGGCATTCCTCTTCTACGCGATCCGCGCCGGCCTCGACATGGGCATCGTCAACGCGGGGCAGCTGGCCGTCTACGAGGACATCGAGCCGGAGCTCAAGGAGCGCGTCGAGGACGTCCTCTTCAACCGGCGACCCGACGCGACCGAGCGGCTGGTCGAGATCGCCGACCGCTTCCGCGGCGAGGGAACCAGGCGCGAGCTCGACCTGCGCTGGCGCGAGGCGCCGGTGGGAAAGCGGCTCGAGCACGCGCTCGTGCACGGGATCGTCGACTTCATCGAGGACGACACCGAGGAGGCCCGCGGGACCGCAAAGCGGCCGCTCGACGTGATCGAGGGCCCGCTGATGGACGGCATGCGCGTCGTCGGCGACCTCTTCGGCTCGGGCCGCATGTTCCTGCCGCAGGTGGTCAAGTCAGCGCGCGTGATGAAGCGTGCAGTCGCGTACCTGCAGCCGTACATGGAGGACGAGAAAGACGGCACGCACGGGGCGCAGGGGAAGGTGCTGCTCGCGACTGTCAAGGGCGACGTGCACGACANNGCAAGAACATCGTCGGCGTCGTCCTCGGCTGCAACGACTACGACGTGATCGACCTCGGCGTGATGGTGCCGCCGGAGAAGATCCTCGACACCGCCGAAGCGGAGAAGGTCGACATCGTCGGCCTCTCGGGCCTGATCACGCCGTCGCTCGACCAGATGGTCGACGTTGCGCGCGAGATGGACCGCCGCCGTCTCGAGCTGCCGCTGATGATCGGAGGCGCGACGACGTCACGCCAGCACACGGCGGTGAAGATCGCGCCCGAGTACGAAAACGAGACAGTGCACGTCCTCGACGCGAGCCGCGTCGTCGACGTCGTCGCGGCGCTGATCGATCCGAAGCGCCGCACCGCGCTCGACACCGAGAACCGCGAGCTGCAGGAGCGGCTTCGCGTGCAGCACGCCGAGAAGGTGCGCAAGCCTCTGCTGCCGCTCACGCAGGCGCGCGCGAACCGCGTCAAGGCACCGTCGCCCGACCGGCCGGCTCCGCCGTTCATCGGCACGCGCACCGTCGAGCCCGCGCTCGCGGAGCTCGTCCCGTTCATCGACTGGCAGTTCTTCTTCCACGCCTGGGATCTGAAGGGCAAGTTCCCGGCGATCCTCGAGCACCCCGCTGCGCGCGAGCTCTACGACGACGCCCAGGCGCTGTTGCGGGTGATTCTGCAGGGCGCCTCGCTTCGTCCGGCCGGCATCTATGGGTTCTGGCCCGCGCACGCCGAGGGTGACGACGTCGTCATCGACGGAACACGCTTCTCGTTCCTGCGCCAGCAGGCCGAGCACGGCGACGGGCGGCCGAACCGCTGCCTCGCCGACAACGTCGCGACGGCCGACGACTACATGGGAGCGTTCGCCGTCGGGATCCACGGCGCGGACGAGCTCTCGACCCGGTACGAGGCCGCGCACGACGACTACTCGTCGATCGCGGTCAAGGCGCTGGCCGACCGGCTGGCCGAAGCATTCGCCGAGTTCTTGCACCAGCGTGTTCGCCGCGAGTGGTACGCGCCGGACGAGCACCTCTCGGACGAGGATCTGCTGAAGGAGAACTTCCGCGGTATCCGGCCCGCGTTCGGCTATCCCGCGTGCCCCGACCACAGCGAGAAGGGCAAGCTGTTCGAGCTGCTCGGCGCCGAGAGCGTCGGTCTCTCGCTGACCGAGAGCTACGCGATGATGCCCGCCGCGGCCGTCAGCGGCGTCTATTTTCACCACCCGCAGTCGAAGTACTTCTCGGTGGGGCGGATCGGCCGCGACCAGCTCGAGGACTACGCAGACCGCAAGGGCATCCCGGTTTCCGAGGCCGAACGCTGGCTCGGCCCGAACCTCCCGTAGGAGGCCCCCGGTACCTCGGCTATCCTGACCGGGCAGGCGCCTTTCGGGGGCGCCGCACACGTTCATGCGGACGACATTGAAGAGAGGCGTCGGCAGAGGGGCCGGCGCACACGGGAACGGCAAGGCTGTCTTTCCACCCGGGACGGTCAGTGCAGTCACCCGCTATCTCCAGCCGCCGCCTCCTGGGCGCAGCGGCCTCGGGCTCTTCCGCCGCATCCTGATCGGCACGCTCGTCGCGGTCTCGTCGCTCGTGCTTGCGGTCGCCGGCGGCTCGTACCTCTACTTCCACGAGTCCGTGTCGAGCGTCCGCGCGCACACGCCGGACGTGGTGCGCGCCGCACGGAGCCTCGACATCCCGGTGGCGCATCACGCGGCGATCGCGCTCGTGATCGGCTACGACCACCGTGCCGGCATCGAGGCGAACCGGCCGTCGCTCTCCGACACGTTGATGCTGATCCGCGCCGATCCGCAGACGAAGACGATCTCGCTGCTCTCCTTCCCACGCGACCTCGACGTGCCGATCTACTGCGGCTCGTCTGCGTCCGACGAGGTCGGCCACGTCGTCACGACCGACCGGATCAACTCCGCGTACTCACGCTGCGGGTCGAAGGGCACGGTGCTCACGATCAAGCACCTGACGTCGCTCCCGATCAACTATCTGATCACCGTCAACTTTCACGGCTTCAAGGAAGTCGTCGACAAGCTGCACGGCGTCTGGATGGACATCGATCGCCGTTACTACAACAAGAACACCGGCGCGGCCTCCGACGACTACGCGAACATCAACCTGCAGCCGGGCTACCAGCGCCTGACCGGCCAGCAGGCGCTCGACTTCGTCCGCTTCCGCCACACCGACTCCGACCTCTACCGGCTCGCGCGGCAGCAGGAGTTCGTGCGCGCGTTCAAGGATCAGGTCGCGCACAACTTCTCGTTCACCCAGCTGCCGAGCCTCGTCAACACGATCACGCACAACATCGAGGTCGGCGAGGGCGGTCATGCGCTGTCGGGCGACCAGGTGATCTCGTACGCGCTCTTCGCGCAGTCGCTGCCCCCCGGCCATCTCATCCAGCAGAAGATCGAGAACGTGCAGTGTGCGCTCGGCTGCACCGCCTCGTCATCCGACATCCAGGCGGCCGTCGACGCGTTCCAGAATCCCGACGTCTCGTCGTCGAAGGCGGCGAACGCCGCCGCGCTCGGCAAGAAGCTGAAGCAGACGACGCTGCCTCCGTCGAAGGTCACGGTCACCGTGCTGAACGGCAGCGGCGTGCAGGGCGCCGCTGCGAACACGTCCTATGTGCTCGCTCAACGTGGCTACGTGACGCAGACGCCGC
>PLDP01000114.1 GCA_003136795.1 Actinomycetota bacterium | reverse complement strand
GGCCAAATGGGCCAAGGGCAAGGGTTACGACTTCCTGCGCGTCGACGGCGAGTTCCTGCCGACGGCGCAATGGCCGCGACTGGATCGCTTTCGTGAACACACGATCGAACTGCCGGTGGCCGACCTGCGCGTCGCGCCGGCGAACGAGGCGGCTGCGCGCGCGGCGCTCGAGCGCGCGCACACACACTGGCTGGCCGTCGACGCAGCGTCGGCGCGCCTCGTCGCGGCATTCGGCGGCGATCGCTTCCTGGACGCGACGGCCGCGGCCGGCGTCCTGCTTGCGAACGCCGAGGAGGCCCGGGCGCTGACGGGGCTCGAGGCGGGTGAGGCTGCCCTGGCGCTCGCGCGCCGGTATCGCGTCGTCTGCGTCAAGCTCGGTCGCGCCGGCGCGCTCGCCGCGACCGGCGGCGAGATCGTGCGGGCGGAGGTGCAACCTCTCGATCGCGCCGACACGCTCGGCGCAGGCGACGCGTTCGCCGGTGGGTTCCTGCTCTCCCTGGCGCGTGGACTGGATCTCGCCGTGGCGCTGCGCGCCGGCTGCGACACGGCGACGGCCGCGCTCCGGGGGAGTGCCCGCGCGTAACCTGTGGAGATGGAGCTCGGGAAGATCGGTGTCTGGACGAGCTACCGCGCGATCGGCGAGGAGAACGGCGGCGAGGCGGCCAAGCTCGTCGAGGAGCTCGGGTACGGAACGTTCTGGCTCGGCGGCTCGCCGCGGCTCTCGACCGTGCGGCCCCTGCTGGAGGCGACCGAGCACCTCGTCGTTGCGACCGGGATCGTCAACGTCTGGGCGTACGAGCCGGCGCAGCTCGCGGCAGAGCATGCGGAGCTCGCGCGCGACTTCCCGGACCGGCTTCTGGTGGGGATCGGCATCGGGCATCCCGAAGCGACGGGCGACTACTCGAAGCCGCTGTCGGCGATGCGCGCGTTCCTAGACGGCCTCGACGCAGCCGATTCGCCGCTCCCGCGCGACCGGCGCTGCCTCGCGGCGCTCGCGCCGAAGATGCTGGCGTTGAGCGCTGAGCGCTCGCACGGTGCGATTCCGTACTTCGTTCCGGTCGCCCACACGAGCTATGCGCGATCATTGCTCGGCGCCGCACCGCTGCTCGCTCCCGAGGTCGCGTTCGTGCTCGACGAGAACACGGACAGCGCGCGGGAGACGGCGCGCGAGTATGCGCGGCTCTATCTCGGCTTGAGCAACTACGCGAACAACTTGCTGCGGCACGGCTTCACCGCCGACGACATCGCCGCAGGCGGGTCGGACCGTCTGATCGACGCGGTGACTCCCCACGGCAGCGCGGACGAGATCGCGGCGGTTGTCCGCGCGCACCTCGACGCGGGCGCGAACCATGTCGCACTGCAGGCGATCGGCGAGCCCGGCATCCCGCGTGCCGGCTGGACGGCCCTCGCCGAAGCCATGACCGCCTAGCGCGGCGGGCCGCTGACAGCCGCCAGCTCGCGCTGCACGGCGCGCGACCGCCGCGCGGCGGCCTGCGGCGTGTCGTGTACGAGCAGCGCGGCGGCGATCGCTCCCACGAGCGTGATCGCAGCGCCCGTTTCGAGTGCGTGTTGGAAGCCGTGCACAAATTGGAGCGGGAAGCGCGGGTCGCCCGGCGAAACGGTCTCGGCGGCGACGACGATCGCCCCCATCAGCGCGACCCCGAGCGCGCCGCCGACCTGGCGCGAGGTCGTGATCACGCCGGCCACGACGCCGGCCACGTCGATGGAGGCGGTGCTGAGCGCGGCGGTCGTCATCGGGCCCATCGCGANNGGCCAGCGCGGTCCGATCAGATCGGTCGCCTTCCCCGCGAGCGGCGCGGAGACGACGACGAGCACCGTCATCGGCAAGAAGATCACGCCCGTGTGCACCGGCGAGTAGCCGAGGATGTTCTGCATGTAGATCGAGACGAAGAAGAAGATGCCGAACATCGCGAGTGAGACGAGGAGCGCGGCGATGTTGGCGCCGGCGAACGTTCGCCTCGCAAACAACCGGAGATCGAGCATCGCGTGCCGTTTATGTCGCTCGAGCACGACGAAGCCGGCGAGCAGCAGGGCGGCGGCGGCGAACAGCGTGAGGATCGTTCCCGACGACCAGCCGTACTTGTTCGCCTCGATCAGCCCGTAGACGAGCGCAAGGAGCCCGGCGCCCGATGTGAGGAGGCCGGTGAGATCGAGCCGCTGCTCGCCGGTGCCCGCGCGCGTCTCCGCGATCAGGACGAACGAGAGCGCGAGCGCGAGGATGCCGACCGGGACGTTGACGAAGAAGATCCAGCTCCAGCCGACGTGCTCGGTGAGCAGGCCGCCGAGCAGAGGGCCGATCGCGAGTGCGCTGCCCGAGACGCCGGCCCAGATCCCGATCGCAGTCCCGCGCTCCTCCGCCGGGAACGCCGCGGTGATGATCGAGAGCGTCGCCGGCATCATCAATGCGCCGCCGGCGCCCTGGAAGCTGCGCGCCGCGATCAGCACGGCTGCGCTTGGCGCGAGCCCGCAGGCGAGCGAGGAGAGCGTGAACAGTGCGAGCCCGGTCGCGAAGACGAGCCGGCGGCCGTAGAGGTCGGCGATCCGGCCGCCCGTCAGCATCAGGACGGCGAACGCGAGCGTGTATGCGTTGACGACCCACTCGAGTTGCGACACGCCGATGTCGAGCCCGCGCCCGATCGACGGCAGCGCCACGTTCACGATCGTGTTGTCGAGCATGATCATGAACAGCGCGAACGAGACCGCGCCGAGCGTCCACCATTTCCGGTTCCGCTCGTCGATCGAGAGACCGGGGAGAAGGCGAACAGTGTTCTCGGGCTCGCGCGACATCGCTCTCCGGGCAGACGGGTTCACGGCAACGTTCCCCGCTCGCAATGGCGGCGACATCGGGAGAGGTACTGAACGGCGTGCGGACGGCTACTCAGCAGGGACCGTTGACCGGCGAGCCGCCGGGGCCGGTCTCGTGCATGACCGTTCCGTTCACGTTCGCATTCAGGCAATAGGACGTGCTCGTCGCCTGGGCGAGGACGACTCCCGATCCCGGCGGGAGTTGTGCGCCGACGTAGGTCCCGTTCTGCGCGTACTCGCCATCCAGTGCCTGGACGACCTGCGAGAACAACGACTCCGCCGCCGTGGTGAGCGCCAGCGACTCTTCTTGTGTCGCGGCTGCAGATGTCGGCCCCTGGCTCTTGCCCTGCGTCATGGTCAGCCCGCCGACAACGGCGAGCGAAATCAACAGCACGAGCAATCCGACGCCTCTCACTCCAACCGTATCGGCGGAACGCGGATCGGCATGAGCGCTTTGTCGTTTCACAGCCCGTAGGATTGCCAGGCCGTGGTGCAGCGGCCCGCAACGAGGGCGGCGGCCCTTTTCGCGGCGGGGCCTGTGCTCGTCGTGATCGCCTTGAAGTGCGCGCGGCCCAGAGGTCGGTGTTGCGCCGCCAGGCCCGGTCATCCGCCGGTCAGCGAGGCTCGAACGCGAAGGCGCGCGCCGGGTTCTCGACGAAGATCCGCCGCGACAGCTCCTCGCCGAGCTCTCGCTCGAGCCGCGGCTTGAAGCGCGCGAAGACGTAGTCGAGTCCGGGGCCGCCGCCGTACGCGCGCATGGTCGAGCTCCNNCCCGGTCTCCGCGTGCTCGACGGCGTCGGGGTTCCGGTCGAGGTGAGCCAGGACGATCGAATCCGGCGGCACTCCGAGCTCGCCCAGGTGCTCGACGATGCTGAGCCCCATCGTTCCGTGCTCCGTGTGGACGCAGACGGGGACGCCGGTCCGCCGGTGCGCCTCGGCGGCGGCGGCGAACGCCGTGCGCTCGAGTGGCTGGAGGCGGTGGTAGCTGGCCCCGACCTTGACGATGCCCGAGCGCACGCGGCTTCCGGTCACGTCGGAGACGAAGCGGTCGGCGAGGTCGTCGGCAGCGATGCTCCGGAGCGGGTCGTCGGCGAGGTAGTGCGCGTCGCGGTGCACGCCGGTTGCCGCGACGACGTGCAGCCCGGTCGCCTCCGACACGCGCAGCAGGCCCTCGGGATCGCGGCCGAGCCCGAGCGGCGTCCAGTCGACGAGCGTCCTGCCGCCGGCGGCGACGAGGGTCTCCGCCTCCTCGATCGCCCTGTCGACGTCGGCGAACCCGTCGCCGGGCTGGATCGGGGTGCTGAAAAAGAGGTGCTCGTGCGCGTCCGTCGGGCCGAGCTCCGAAGGATCGACGTCGCCCCGCACGGTGCGCACGACCAGCGGCACTGCTATCCGAGATTCGTGCTGTTGACGCGCACGGTCAAAGGGAGTATAGATCCAAATGTCTAAATGTCCATACATCTGGACACCCCAGAGTTCGACCGCTCCACGCCGGTTCCGCTCTACCACCAGCTGAAGCAGTGGCTCACGAGCCGCATCGTCTCGGGCGTCTTCGCGCCGGGCGCGCAGCTACCGGGTGAGCTCGAGCTTTGCGAGAAGTTCGGCGTCAGCCGGGGCGTCGTGCGGCAGGCGCTCAGCGAGCTCCGCTACGAGGGGCTCGTCGACCGTCACCGCGGCCGCGGCACGTATGTCTCGATCCCGAAGACGGCCGAGGGCCTGATCAGCGGCCTGCGCGGGCTCGCCGACGACGCCGCGCTCCGCGGTGTGAGCCTTGCCAGCAAGGTCCTGATGCTCCGCGAGACGCCGGCGGGGCCGAGCGTCGCGCGCTGCCTTGGGCTCGAGCCCACCGACACCGTCGTCGAGCTCGAGCGCGTCCGCGCGATCGACGGCGAGCGGCACGTGCTCGTGATGACCTATCTGCCGGCGGCCATGGTGCCGGGCCTCGTCGGCCGCGACCTGAGCGGGTCCGAGTCTCTCTACCGGATCCTGCGCGAGGAGTACGGGCTCGCGATCGTCTCGAGCCGGCGCCGCGTCGAGGCGACCGTCGCGGGCGCGCGCGAGGCGCGGCTGCTCCGGATCGAGCGCGGCGACCCGCTGCTCGTTCTGCGCAGCATCGGCTTCACGACGGGCCGGCGGCCGTTCGACTACTTCATCGCGTACCACCGCGGCGACCGTAGCGCCTTCGAAGCAGAGCTCTCGATGCCGCTCGGCCCGGCGTCGAGTTTCGAGCAGGTGCCGATGAACGACGAAGGCTTCGCGCCGTGACCGAGCCGCTCGTCATCGGCGTCGACGTCGGGACGCAGAGCCTGAAGGCGGCGCTCTTCCAGCTCGGAGGTGCGTGTCTCGCGGAGGCGTCCGCGCCGCTCGCCCTCTCGCGCTCGGCCGCCGACGCGGTCGAGCAGGAGCCCGAGGACTTCTACCGCGCGGCGACCGAGATGATCGCCGCGTGCGTCGCGCGGTCCGGCCGCGACCCGGGCGAGGTCGAGGCGGTCGGCATTGCCGGGCAGATGGCCGGCGTGCTCGGCATCGGCGCGGACGGTCGCGCCGTGACGCCCTACGACTCGTGGCTCGACTCGCGCTGCCGCCCCGAACTCGAGGAGATCGCCGAGCGGTTCGGCGACGAGCTCGTCGAGCTGACCGGCTGTCCGCCGATGGTCGCGCACGCGCCGAAGATCCTCTGGTGGCGGCGCCGGCGGCCCGACGTCTACGGCGCGGTCGCGAAGTTCGTCATGCCGAGCGCGTTCGTCGCCGGCAGGCTGTGCGGGCTCGGTGCGGACGACGCGTACGTCGACTTCACGCACCTCCATTTCAGCGGTCTCGCCGACGCGTCCGCCGGTGCCTGGTCGGCGGAGCTCGCGGGCGCGATCGGCGTCGACCTCGACAAGCTGCCGCGCATCGTCGCCCCGACCGACCGCATCGGCGGTCTCACCGCGGACGCTGCGCGCGACTGCGGGCTCCGGCCCGGCACGCCGGTTGCTGCGGGGCTCGGCGACACCGCCGCCGGGATGCTCGGCGCCGGCGT
>PLDP01000018.1 GCA_003136795.1 Actinomycetota bacterium | reverse complement strand
TGCGAGATCGGCGCAGTGCGGGTCGAGCGCCTCGAGCTGACGGAGCGGTTCGAGACGCTCGCCAACCCCGGGATGCGCCTCCAGCCGGCGGTCTCGGCGCTGACCGGGCTGCGCGACGAGCAGCTGCGGCGCGCGCCGCCCGTCGCCGCGGCGGTGCGGCGCTTCCTATCGTTCACCGGCGACGCGGTGCTCGTCGCCCACAACGCGCGATTCGACATGGCGTTCCTCGACAACGAGACGATGCGGCTCACGGGCAAGCGCGTCGCAGCGACGGTCGTCGACACGGTCGGGCTCGCGCGCCGGTTGCTCGGCCGCCAGCCCGCGAACCTCGCGGCGCTGTCGTACCGGTTCGCCACCGACGCGCGCCCGTGCCACCGGGCGCTGCCCGATGCCGAAGCGACGGCGGAGATCCTGCTGCGGCTGATCGGCATGGCGCAGGAGCGCGGCGCGCGCACGGTCGCCGACGTCGTCGAGCTGGCCGCAACGAAGCCGCGTCGTGTGCAGCGCAAGCGCAGCCTCGCCTTCGGCGCGCCGCAGCGGCCTGGCGTCTACCTCTTTCGCGACAAGCACGACCAGGTGCTCTACGTCGGCCGGGCGCGCGACCTGCGGGCTCGTTTGCGCTCCTACTTCCGCTCCGACCGTCAGCGGCCGGCCGTCGAGGCGGCGCTCGCCGCGCTCGAGCGCGTCGAGTGGCGCGTGCTCGGGTCGGAGCTCGAGGCGGCGCTCGAAGAGCTGCGCCTGATCCGTGAGCTGCGTCCGCCTGCGAATGCGCGCTCCGTGCGTCCCGACCGCTACCTCTATCTGCGCCGCCGCGGCGACAGCGTCGTCTGCACGTCGCAGCCGACCGAGCTGGGACCGCTGACGAGCCGCAAGCGCGCGCAGCTCGCCTCGCGTGCGCTGCAGGGCGTGGAGTGGGAGACGCTCGACGATGCGCTGCCGAAGCTGCGCGCCAAGCTGAAGCGGCTCGCGCGCGACCTGCGCTTCGAGGACGCCGCGCGGCTGCGCGACCGCATCGACGCGCTCGAGGACGCCGCGGGGGAGATCCGGCGCATGCAGGAGCTGCGCCAGCTGGCGGTGTGCATCGTCGCGCCCGGCGAGCGTGCGGGATCGCGACGCGCGTTCTTCGTCGCCAAGGGCCAGGTCGTCTGCGCGCGGCCCTACATCGGCCCGCACGGGGTCGAATGGCAGGCGGGGCTCGCCGCGGTCGCTCGTGCCGAGCCGACGCTGGCGCCCGAGGCGGCCGACGAGCTGCGCCTGGTCGCGGGGTTCATCCGCCGGCCGCCGGCCGAGCTGGAGGTCCTGCACTTGGCACACTGCGCACATGGAGCAGCTGCGTGAGCGCGCGCTCGGTGACGGCTGGCGGAAGCTCGTCGCCGACGGAGTGACCGCGACACCGGTCGAGGTCCGGCACGGCGCGGCCGTGAAGGTCGTCGACGGCCCGCGCACCGAGACGGTCCCGCGGGAGCANNGCGCGGCGCACGAAGAAAGGCACGTGGCTCGTTTCCACCGGCAAGGCATCGTCGAGCGCCGCGCCAACCCGCGCGCACGACCGCACCCCGCAACATCCGCTGCCGGCCAACCATCCGCTCTTCCGGGCGACCAAGATCTCGCGCGACAAGGAGCGCCAGGTTCAGCACTACGTCGAGCTGCTTCGGCCGCTGCCCCTGTGGGGGCGCGACCGCATCCGGGTCGTCGACGCGGGCTGCGGCAAGGCGTACATGAGCCTCGCGCTCGTCGCCTACGGCCGTGAGCTCGGAACGCGGGTCGAGCTCGTCGGACTCGACAGCAACGCGTCCGTGATCGAAACCGTTCGCGGCGTCGCGGAGAGCCTCGGCTACGACGAGGCGAGCTTCGAGGCAACCGCGATTGTCGACTACGAGAGCGACGTGCCGGTCGACCTGCTCGTCTCGCTGCATGCGTGCGACACGGCGACCGACGAGGCGATCGCAGCCGGCGTGCGGCTCGGCGCCGAGGCGATCGTCGTCGCTCCGTGCTGCCACCACGAGCTCGCCGCGCAGATCGCCGCGCATGACAAGGACGCGCTGCTCCGCCACGGCCTGCTGCTCGGCCGGCAGGCCGACCTGGTCACCGACGCGCTCCGGGCGGCCGCGCTCGAGATGCTCGGCTACCGCGTCGACGTGATCGAGTTTGTCTCCGCGGAGCACACGGCGAAGAACGTGATGCTGCGAGCCGAGCGGGCTCCGTCGGCCTCACGCGCCAAGCGTGCGACCGCTGAGTACCTGGAATTGCGCGATCGTTGGGGCGTCACGCCGGCGATCGAGCGTCTGCTGGCTCTGCCTCTCCAGGCCGGCGGAAGCTAGAGTTCGTCGCATGCAGGAGATCGGGACGATGCGAGTCAAGAGCGGCCTCGCCGAGATGCTCAAGGGCGGCGTGATCATGGACGTCGTCGACGCCGAGCAGGCGAAGATCGCGGAAGAGGCCGGCGCCTGCGCCGTCATGGCGCTCGAGCGCGTCCCCGCCGACATTCGCCGCGACGGCGGTGTCGCCCGCATGTCCGACCCCGACATGATCAAGGGCATCCAGGAGGCCGTCACGATCCCCGTGATGGCGAAGTGCCGCATCGGCCACTTCGCCGAGGCGCAGATCCTGCAGTCGCTCGAGGTCGACTACATCGACGAGTCCGAGGTGCTGACGCCTGCCGACCTCGAGCACCACGTCGACAAGTGGCAGTTCACGATCCCGTTCGTCTGCGGCTGCACGAACCTGGGCGAGGCGCTCCGGCGCATCGCCGAGGGCGCCGCGATGATCCGCACGAAGGGCGAGGCCGGCACCGGCGACATCGTCAACGCCGTCACGCACATGCGCGCCGTGTTCGGCGGCATTCGCCGGCTGCAGTCGCTGCGCGGCGAGGAGCTCTTCGCCGAGGCCAAGAACCTGCAGGCGCCGTACGAGCTCGTCCGCTGGGTGGCCGAGAACGGCCGCCTGCCGGTGGTCACGTTCACGGCCGGCGGCATCGCCACGCCGGCCGACGCGTCGCTCTGCATGCAGCTCGGCGCCGACGGTGTCTTCGTCGGCTCGGGCATCTTCAAGTCCGGCAATCCCTCGCAGCGGGCCCGTGCGATCGTCGAGGCGACGACGCACTACATGGACGCGGACGTGCTGGCGCGCGTCTCGGCCAACCTCGGCGAGGCGATGGTCGGCATCTCGACGCAGTCGCTCGACCCGAGCGAGCTGCTTGAACGTCGGGGCTGGTAGCTAAGAGGCCCAGCGCTTCGCTGCGGCACGCCCCTCCGGCGTGCGGAGGAAGTGGTCGAGCGGCACGCGCAGAAGCGCCGCCTTGCACTCGGCGAAGATCTCGGCGCCGTCCCCGATCGACGCGTTGACGTGCAGCCGGCGGCCGCGTGCTTCGTCCAGCCACGCGCGGATGAGGAGCTCGGTGTTGATCGGCACCGGATGCCGGTAGCGGACGAAGATCCGCGCCGTCACGGCGGGGAATGCGTACCAGGTGGCGAGGAGGCCGACGGCCTCGTCCAGCGCGCCAGCCACGAGCCCGCCGTGCACGATCCCCGGCCCGCCCTGGTGCTGCTCGTCGAAGGCGAAGTACGCCTCGTACTCGGTCAGGCCTTCTGCAGCCGGCAGCGGTAGGTGCAGCCCCGTGGGGTTGTCCCCGCAACCCCAGCACGCAGGGTCATGGTGCGGGGGAATCTGCATGCCAGATGTTCTCGAACGTCCCGAAACGCAGCTCCTGGCTGTAGTGGAACCGCGCCTCGTCGCTGCGGCGCAGGTACTCCTCCTGGTGCGCAGCGAGGAAGGCGTTGTAGGCGTCCGCCGACTCCCAGCGGTCGATCACGAGGTACCGGTCGGGCTCCTCGACGTCGTGGAGGAGCTCCGTCCCGATGTAGCCCTCGCCGGAGCGAAAGAACTGCGCCCACGCGCCCTCGGGGCCGTAGACCGCCTCGAAGGCCTCCACCTCGTGCACGTCGTAACGAAAGACGAGCGCGATCACCGCAGGCCACCGCGCTCGTGGTGCGCCTTGAAGAAGTTCTCGCTGCCGGCGGTCGCCATCGCGGCCGACGCGCTGATCTCGAGCGAGAGCGCCGCCGCTGCGACGATCTGCGCGAAGCGGTAGACCTTGCCGGCGCCTGCGCAGTCGATCGACGCGAGCCAGTCGCGGGCGGAGGGCAGCGTCGTGCCGCCGCCGACCGTGCCGACCTCGAGGCCGCCGAAGCGGATCGTGGCCTGCAGCCCGCCCTCGACGCGGCGCGCCGTGCCATGCGCCATCGAGCTCGTGCCGACCATGCCGAGATCCTGCCCCGTGGCCGCGAAGATCGCCGCTACCGCCGAGGCGGGGGTGAACGCGACCGACTGCATCCCGCTCGCGACCGAACCGTGCGTCCCAGCCCACGACAGCGCCTCGAGATCCTCCGTCGTCGTGCGCAGAACACGCCGGATCTGCTCGTCGGAGAGAAACGCCTCGGCGAGCACCGTCTTGCCGTGCCCGGACTGGAAGTACTCCGCCGACGGCTTCTTGTCGCCGCCCATGTTCGCCTCGAGGATCGCGCGCTCCGGCTTCACCGGGGCCTGCTGCATCACGTACACCATGTTCAGCGCGTACGAGTTGCGGGTCATCATGTTCGGCCCGACGGCGTCGCCGGTCGTCCACTGCCAGAGCACGTGGCACATCGGCCCGACGACGTGCGTCTTCACGCCGCGCAACTTCGCGCGCTTTGACAATGCGGGATCGTCGGCTCCTTCGAGGAACGCGCGCATATTCGGCAGCTCTGCCTCGACCCAATGGGCCAGCGCCACGGCCTCGCCCGCGTCCTTGCAGATGAAGCACGACGCGCGCGTGATCCGGTCGTGCAGCACGTACGTGTGGATCGCGCCGGCGGCGAGCGCGCCGCGCGTCATCGAAGCGGTGAGCCCACCTTCGGTGTGCGCGAGCGGGACATGCACCGTCTCGGTCGCGCGCCCGTTCTCGACCACGTCGCCGTTCTCGGACAGCTCGTAGGCGCCGAGCTCGATCTCCAGCGGCACCGCCGAGACGGGAATCACCGCGACGCCGACGAGCGACTCCGCCGCGTCCGCGAAGGGCTCGAGATCGACGGACGTGACGAGGCCGGCCCCGACGCCAATGGCCTCGCGGCGACTTTCGATCGATTCTGCGTCGTTCTTCCGAGGCCAGCGCATGCGGAGACTCTAGAGTCGTGGGCATGTCAGCGACACTCATCAAGGGAAAGCCGATCGCCGAGCGCATCCGGGCCGAGGTGGCCGAGGAGGTCAAAGCGACCGGGCACATCGGGCTCGTGACCGTGCTCGTCGGCGACGACCCCGCATCCGAGGTGTACATCCGGCTCAAGCACAAGGCGGCCCTCGAGGCAGGCTTCGACGCGAGGGACGTCCGCCTGCCCGCGGAGACCTCCGAGGACGATCTGCTCGCGCAGGTCGCGGTACTCAACGCAGACCAGGAGATCGACGCGATTCTCGTGCAGCTGCCGCTGCCCGGCCACATCGACGAGGCGCGGATCCTGCGCGCGATCGCTCCGGCCAAGGACGTCGACGGGCTGCATCCCGTGAACGCCGGCCAGCTCTTCCTGGGAAAGCCGACGCTCGTCGGAGCGACGCCGGTCGGCGTGATGGCCATGCTGCGCGAGCACGCGATCGAGATTGACGGCGCCCGGGCCGTGGTGATCGGCCGCAGCAACATCGTCGGGAAGCCCATGGCGCACCTCCTGATGCAGGCGAACGCGACCGTGACGATCTGCCATTCGCACACCCGCGACCTGCCGCGGCACACGCTCGAGGCGGACATCCTCGTCGCGGCGGTGGGCGTTCCCATGATGGTCTCGCCCGACATGGTGAAGACCGGCGGGGTCGTGATCGACGTCGGCATCAACCGCACCGAGGCGGGTCTTGTCGGCGACGTCGATCCGGGCGCGGCCGAGGTTGCGGCGTTCATGACGCCGGTTCCTGGCGGCGTGGGGCCGATGACGATCGCGTGCCTGCTCCAGAACGCCGTTCGCTGCGCCCGCTACCGGCGCGGCGAGCTTGCATATCCGGGGTAATTCAGTGGTAATGTTGCGCCGCTCCGTCGGTCACGGCGGACTTGTAGTCATCCAGCAAGGAGTAGTCGCAAGTGGCTGAAGGCACGGTCAAGTGGTTCTCGAACGAGAAGGGCTACGGCTTCATCGAACGCGGTAACGGCGAGGCGGACGTGTTCGTCCACTTCTCCGCCATCGCCGGTGAGGGCTACAAGTCGCTGACCGAGGGTCAGCGCGTTGCGTTCGAAGTCGTGCAGGGCGACAAGGGCCTGCAGGCGGCGAACGTCACGGCGCTCTAAACCCTTTCGGAACCAAGTTGGATGGGAGGCTCCGAAAGGAGCCTCTCGTCGTCTAGGGGAGGTAGGAGGCAGATGGCACGGATCACGAGGGAGGAGGTTCTGCACGTGGCGCGGCTCGCGCGCCTCGAGCTGAGCGACGCGGAAGTCGCGCGCCTCCAGGACGAGCTCTCCGACATCCTCGAGGCCGTCTCGAAGGTCTCCGAGCTCGACCTCTCGGACGTGCCGCCGACCGCGCATCCGCTGGAGATCGCGAACGCCTGGGCCGAGGACGTGCCGCGTCCGTCGCTCGAGCTCGACGAGGTGTTCGCGAACGCGCCCGACCGCGAGGACGACCACTTCAAGGTGCCGCCGGCATGATCGATGTTCTCAGGCTCACGGCCGAAGGGGCGAAGAAGCTGCTCGACGCGCGCGAGGTCTCGGGCGCCGAGCTCTTCGCGGCCTACCGCGGGCGCGACGACGACCTGCACGCCTTTCTCCATCGCTGCGACGACCCGGGCGGTGACGGCATCCCGATCGCGATCAAGGACGTGATCGGCACGCAGGGCGTGCCGACGACGGCGGGCTCGAAGATCCTCGAGAGCTACGTGCCGGTCTACGACGCGACCGTCGCCGCGCGCTGCAAGCAGCACGGGCTGCGCCTGCTCGGCAAGACGAACACCGACGAGTTCGCGATGGGCTCGTCGACCGAGAACTCCGCCTACGGGCCGTCGCACAACCCGTGGGACCCGACGCGCGTGCCGGGCGGGTCCGGCGGTGGCTCCGCGGCCGCGGTGTCGGGCGGGCTCGCGCCGTGGGCGCTCGGCTCGGACACCGGCGGCTCGATCAAGCAGCCCTCCGCGCTGTGCGGCAACGTCGGGTTGCGTCCCACGTACGGCACGGTGTCGCGCTACGGCGTCGTCGCGTTCGCGTCGTCGCTCGACCAGGTCGGGCCGGTGGCGAAGAACGTGCGCGACTGCGCCTACCTGTACTCGATCATCGCCGGCCGCGACGACAACGACCTGACGACGGTCGACGCGCCGGCCGTCGAGCTGCCCGCGGGCGACAGCCTGAAGGGCGTGCGGATCGGCATTCCGAAGGAGATGAACGACGCCGAAGGGATCGAGCCGGGCGTGACGGCTGCGGTGCGCGCCGCGATCGAGCTCGCNNGACGGCGACGACTTCCGCGAGATGGTCATGCGCACGCGCGACGCCGGCTTCGGCGACGAGGTGAAGCGGCGGATCATGATCGGCACCTATGCGCTGTCGTCGGGGTACTACGACGCGTACTACGGCACCGCTCAGAAGGTGCGCACCGTGATCAAGCGCGAGCACGAGGCCGTCTTCGAGAA
>PLDP01000287.1 GCA_003136795.1 Actinomycetota bacterium | reverse complement strand
CCGTTCGCCGACGTAGGCGAGCAGGCCGGCCGCCTCTGCGAGCGGCAGCCAGCGCACTTCGGCCACCTCGTGGCGGAAGGCCTCCGGCACGTCCCCGAGCCGGCCGCCCTCGTAGCGGATGAGGAAGAAGGAGACGATCTTGAAGATCCGCTCGCCCTCCCAGGTGAAGACGTAGCGGACGTCCCCGAGCTTGCCGAGCGAGCGGCCGTAGGCCCCGGTCTCCTCGGCCACCTCGCGCAAGGCGGCCGCCTCGCCGGTCTCGCCCGGGTCGATGTGCCCCTTCGGGAGCGCCCAGACCTCCGGCCCGTGCCGCCGCGGCCGGATCGCCGCCACCACCCAGCGGCCCCGGAGCCGCCGCACGAGCACCCCGCCGGCCGAGAACTCACGCTGCATACGGTCAATCTTGCACGTCTGGCACTCCTACCGCTAGAGTGCCAACTGTAAGCACAAGCCTGTTACAAGGTCGGAGGTCTACCAGATGAATCTACAGCCGCTTGGCGACCGCCTGATTGTCGAAGTCCTCGAGGAAGAGGAGTCGACGGCCAGCGGAATCGTCCTGCCGGACACGGCGAAGGAGAAGCCGCAGCGCGGCAAGGTCCTCGCCGTCGGCCCGGGCGCTCGCGATGAGAACGGCGAGCACGTCGCCATGGACGTGGAAGAGGGCGACGAGATCATTTTCAGCAAGTACGGCGGCACCGAGATCAAGGTCGGTGTCGACGATGTCCTGATCCTTCGTGAGTCCGACGTGCTCGCCAAGGTCGTCGGCGACCGCGCAGCGGTCTAGGGAAGAAGAGGAGAAGACAAACATGGCTCACAAGGAGCTCAAGTTCGGCGAGGAGGCACGCCGCTCGCTTCAGCGCGGCGTCGACACTCTGGCCGACGCAGTCAAGGTGACGCTCGGCCCGAAGGGTCGCTACGTCGTGCTCGACAAGAAGTTCGGCGCGCCGACGATCACAAACGACGGCGTCACGATCGCGCGTGAGATCGAGGTCGAGGACGTCTTCGAGAACCAGGGCGCACAGCTCGTGCGTGAGGTCGCGACTGCGACGAACGATGTCGCCGGCGACGGCACCACCACCGCGACCGTGCTCGCCCAGGCGATCGTTCGCGAGGGCCTCAAGAACGTCTCGGCCGGCGCGAACCCGATGGGGCTCAAGCGCGGCATCGAGCAGGCCGTCGAGGCGATCGTCGAGAACCTGAAGTCCCAGTCCAAGGAGATCTCGGGCAAGGAAGACATCGCGCGCGTCGCGACCGTCTCCTCCCGCTCCACCGAGATCGGCGAGGTCCTGTCCGAGGCGATCGAGAAGGTCGGCAAGGACGGTGTCGTGAACGTCGAGGAGGGCCAGACCTTTGGTCTCGAGCTCGAGTTCACCGAGGGCATGCAGTTCGACAAGGGCTACCTGTCGCCCTACATGATCACCGATCCCGAGCGCATGGAAGCAGTGCTCGACGACCCGTACATCCTGGTCGCGAACCAGAAGATCGGGGCCGTCAAGGACCTCCTGCCGGTGCTCGAGCAGGTCATCCAGGCGGGGCGCCCGCTGCTGATCGTGGCCGAGGACGTCGAGGGCGAGTCGCTCGCGACGATCGTGGTCAACAAGCTGCGGGGCACGTTCCAGGCCGTCGCCGTCAAGGCGCCGGGCTTCGGCGATCGCCGCAAGCGCATGCTCGAGGACATCGCGATTCTCTCGGGTGGCGAAGTGATCACCGAGGAGATGGGCCTCAAGCTCGAGAACACGAAGCTCACGCAGCTCGGTCATGCCCGCAAGGTCGTCGTCGACAAGGACTCGACCACGATCATCGATGGTGCCGGCGAGAGCGACGCGATCAAGGGTCGCATCAAGCAGCTGAAGGGCGAGATCGAGAACACCGACTCGGACTTCGACCGCGAGAAGCTCCAGGAGCGCCTCGCAAAGCTGTCCGGCGGCGTCGCCGTCGTCAAGGTCGGCGCAGCCACCGAGACGGAGATGAAGGAGACCAAGCACCGCGTCGAAGACGCGCTGCAGGCCGCCCGCGCCGCTCTCGAAGAGGGCGTCGTTCCGGGTGGCGGCGTTGCACTGCTGAACGCCGCGGACTCCGTCAAGGAGGCGCTGCTTGCCTCGGTCGAAGGTGACGAGCGCACGGGTGCGCAGATCATCATCAAGTCGCTCGAGGAGCCCCTCCGCCAGCTCGCGACGAACGCGGGCCTCGAGGGCTCGGTCGTCGTTCAGCAGGTTCGCACGGCGAAGCCCGGCCAGGGCTTGAACGTCGACACCGGCGAGGTGACCGACCTCGTGAAGGCGGGCATCACCGACCCGACGATGGTCACCCGCTCGGCGCTGCAGAACGCGGCGTCGATCGCGAAGAACATCCTGACGACCGAGGCGATCGTCGCCGAGGCCCCCGAGAAGGCAGGCGCCGGCATGTCCGGCATGCCGGACATGGGCGGGATGATGTAGTCGAGCCCCCGGGCTCGTTCGCTTCAAGACGAAGGGCGGCCTCGCGGCCGCCCTTCGTCGTTCCAAAAAGAAGAAGAGCCGCGAAAGGCGGCTCTTCTGGGTGAATGGGGGGGAGGGTAGTAGCCCAGG
>PLDP01000168.1 GCA_003136795.1 Actinomycetota bacterium | reverse complement strand
AAGTGGTCCTCGCTCGGTCCGATGCAGGCCGCCGAGAGGCGACCGGGCGCGAGCAGCACGGCGGCGAGCTCGCACACCGACGCGGCCTCGACCGCGTCGATCTCCGCGACGATGCGGTCGAGCGACAGCAGCTCCGAGTCGGTGATCAGCGACTTGCCGAGCCGGTTCATCCGCGTCGAGGTCGACTCCATCGAGAGCAGGATGCGGCCCTTCAGGTTCTCCTTCGCGCGTTCGAGCTCGCGCGGCGACAGGTTGCCGGCGCCGATGTCCGCGATCTGCTCGGCCGTGATCCCAAGCGCGTCGCCGAGGTTGTCCTCGCGCGTGCCGAGATAGACACCGATCTGGCCCGAGTCGGTGTACTGCGAGATGAACGAGTAGACGGCGTAGGCCATCCCGCGCTTCTCGCGGATCTCCTGGAACAGCCGCGACGACGCCGAGCCGCCGAGGATCGCGTCGAGCAGCGACGCGGCGAAGCGACGCCGATCGGAGCGCGAGATGCCGGGCGCGGCGAGGCAGACGTGGTACTGCTCTGTGTCCTTGCGCTGGAAGCGCAGCTGCGGGGGCGAAGCCTGAACAAGCGGCGGGCGCAGGTTCGCGCGCGAGGCGCCGGTCGCCGCGCGGCGCTCGAGCCCGCGCTGCACGAGCTCGACGATCTGCTCGTGCTCGATGTTCCCGGCAGCGGCGACCACGATGTTCGACGGGACGTACATCTCCTCGTGGTAGCGCGCGATCGCGTCCTGCGGGATCGACGAGATCACCTCGGCCCTCCCGATCACCGGCCGTCCCAGTGGGTGGTCGCCGAACACGGCGTCCGCGATCAGGTCGTGCACGAGCTCCTGCGGTGCGTCTTCGTACATCGCGATCTCTTCGAGCACGACTTCGCGCTCCGTCTCGAGCTCGGCGAACGCCGGCGCGAACACCATGTCGCTCATCACGTCGACCGCGGTCACGAGATGGTGGTCGGGAATGCGCGAGTAGACGAGCGTGTGCTCGCGCGAGGTGGCCGCGTTCAGCTCGCCGCCCAGGCCGTCGAAGATCTCGGCGATCTCGAGCGCGCTGTAGCGGCTCGTCCCCTTGAAGAGCAGGTGCTCGATGAAGTGCGAGACACCCGCCTCGGACGACTCCTCGTCACGCGACCCCGCGCCGATCCAGTACCCGACGGCGGCCGACCGAACATGGTCGAGCCGTTCCGTGATCACCCGCTCCCCGGAGTCGAGCTCGGTCAGGTTCCAGTTCTGCACGCGCGTAGCGTAGTGCGCCCGGCGAGCGAAAGCGTCGCGACAGCTTGCCCTTGCCACGGGGACAATCAGGCGGAAGGGGACGCTGGCCCAGGCCACCGATCCCTCGAGCCCCGGCATGCGGCGAGGGCGCGCCTGGTGTCTGACACCTCAGGTGTCAGACACCTTTCGGAGCTTCGCGCGCGTAGCGCGGGTCGTCCGGGAGCAGCGACCACACGATTGCGTCCTGCCGTTGCCCGTGCAGCCAGATCGACTTGCGCTCGAGCCCTTCGCGCTGAAAGCCGGCCCGCTCCGCAAGCCGCTGCGACGGTTCGTTACCTGGATGCGTGCGCAGCTCGAGCCGGCCGACGCCCTCTTGGAACAACCACTCGCAGAGCAGGCGCACGGCGCGCGTCATGTAGCCCCTCCCACGTCCCGCGGCGCCGGCGAGGTAAGCGACCTCGTAGTTGTCGCGGGCGCGCCTCGAGGCGATCACCGCGCCGAGCGCCACATCGCTTCCGGCCTCCGTGACGGTGTAGTCGATGCGGTCGCCGCTTACACGTCCCTCGCGCGCGGCGCGAATGAGCGAGTCGAAGTCGGCGTCGCGCGGCTCGGCGGGCATGTTCAGCCACGTGTGCACGAGCTCGTCGCCCATCGTCGACAAAACGACGGCGCGGTCGTCCTCACGCAATTCGCGGAGGACGACCACGCCGTCGGTGAGCGTGGCAGGCGGCCTCATGCCGCCGACCTTACTTACTCGCTGCGCGACCCTTCGCGCTCGCGGCGGGGACCGCCACGACCGCCGCCGCGCGGGCCGTCGCGGCGCGGGCCGCGATCCTCGCGAGGCTCACGGGGCGGCGCGTCCTTCGCCCGCTCGATGAGCTCCTCGGGGCTGACCATCGTCTCGCCCTCGTGCTTCTGCACGAGCTTGAGGCCGATGCGGCCGCGTGCCTTGTCGACCTCCTGGACGACCACGTCGAGGATGTCGCCGCGTGCGATGACGTCCTCGATGTGATTCACCCGGCCGGGGCCCACGTTCGAGACGTGGAGCAGGCCGTCGGTGCCCTTCTTCAGCTCGACGAACGCGCCGAAGTCGGTCGTCTTGACGACGCGGCCCGTGTAGGTGTCGCCGACCTCGGGCTCCTTGGTGAGGTTGCGAATCGCTTCGATCGCAGCATCGCCCTTGGTGCCCTCGGTGGCGTACACGAGGATTGTGCCGTCCTCCTCGATGTCGATCTGCACTTCGTACTCGGACTCGAGCGAGCGGATCGTCTCGCCGCCCTTGCCGATCACCATGCCGATGAACTCGGGGTTGATCTGGATGGTCGAGATCCGCGGTGCGTGCTCGGCAAGCGCCTCGCGCGGTGCGGAGATCGCCTCGCTCATCTTCGCGAGGATCGCGATGCGGGCGTCCTTCGCCTGGGCGAGGGCCTGCTGCATGATCTCGCGGCTGACGCCGGTGATCTTGATGTCCATCTGCAGGGCGGTGATGCCCTCCTGCGTGCCGGCGACCTTGAAGTCCATGTCGCCCAGGTGGTCCTCCGCACCCTGGATGTCGGTGAGGATCTCGTACTCGTCGCCTTCCTTGACGAGGCCCATCGCGATGCCGGAGACGGGAGCCGTGATCGGCACGCCGGCGTCCATCAGCGCGAGGGTCGAGCCGCAGACCGAGCCCATCGACGACGAGCCGTTCGACTCGAGCGTCTCGGAGACGATGCGGATCGTGTACGGGAAGTCCTCCTTGGTCGGGAGCACGGCCTCGAGTGCGCGCTGTGCAAGCGCACCGTGGCCGATGTCGCGCCGCTTGGGCGAGCCCATGCGACCCGTCTCGCCCACCGAGTAGGGCGGGAAGTTGTAGTGGTGCATGAAGCGCCGGTCACGCTCGAGGGAGAGGTCGTCGATGCGCTGCCCCTCCTTCGCCGTGCCGAGCGTGAGCAGCGACATGATCTGCGTCTGGCCGCGCGTGAAGAGGCCCGACCCGTGGGTGCGGGGCATCACGCCGACCTCGATCTCGATCGGGCGGATCTGCGTTGCAGTCCGGCCGTCGGGACGACGCTTGTCGATCGCGATCTTCTGGCGGACGAGGCTCTTGTAGATCGACTCGCAGCCCTTCTTGACGTAGCTCTTCGTGAGCGAGTCCTTGACGACGGGCTCGCCGTCGACGGTGGCCGGGCCGACCGGGAACGGCAGCTCGACGCTCTCGAGGATGTGCTCGAAGAGCAGGTTGCGCTTGGCCGACTTGAGCTCCTTCGAGTCCTGCTCCGCGTCGGTCAGACCGCGCAGCTCGTTCTCGAACTTCTCGCGGACAACCGTCTCGACAGCGACTGCGCGCTGCTTCTCGAGGATCTGCGCCAGCGACATGCGAACCTGGAGCTCGCCGAAGACCGTCGCCTCGTCGGCGTCGAGCGACGGTGCGCCGACTTCCTTCTCGACGATCTCCTCGACGATCGCAGCGGCCTCGCGGAGGCCCTGCTGCTGGATGCGCTCCCAGATCGAGTGCCCGTAGGCAGCCTCGAGCCGCTCCGTGACGGCCGGGTCGAGCCACTTCGTCTTGCCCTTCTTGGCGCGCAGCTCGAGCTGGGCGTCGCAGAGCTTGACGATCTCGCGGTGTGCGATCTCCAGCGCCTCGAGGAGCTTGTCCTCGTGCACCTGGTTCGCGCCCGCCTCGACCATGGTCAGGCCGTCCTTCGTGCCGACGACGATCAGGTCGAGATCGGACTCCGCGATCTCCTGGAGCGTCGGGTTGACGACCAGGTTGCCCTCGACGATGCCCATCCGCACGGCCCCGATCGGGCCGAGGAACGGCAGCGGCGAAACGGTCAGCGCGGCCGAGACCGCGTTGATGCACAGGATGTCGTGCGCCGTCAGCAGGTCGGCCGAGAAGACCGTGGCCACGCACTGCGTCTCGTTGCGGTAGCCCTTCGGCCAGAGCGGCCGGACGGGGCGGTCGGTCATGCGCGCAGTCAGGATGGCCCGCTCCGTGGGGCGGCCTTCCCGCTTGAAGAACCCGCCGGGAATCTTCCCTGCGGCGTACATGCGCTCCTCGATGTCGACGGTCAGCGGGAAGAAGTCCGCGCCTTCGCGGGCCTCCGTCCGGCCCTGCGCCGTGCCGAGGACGACGGTGTCGCCGCTGCGGACGAGCACTGCGCCGTCCGCCTGCTTGGCGATTTTCCCTGTCTCGAACGAAATTTCCTTGCCGCCGATGTCGACGGACACGGAAACCGGCACCCCAGCGGGGTGCTCAGCTTCAACAATGGTCATGTTTCTCCTATTCCTCCACTGTGCAATGTGAAGGGTGGAAGTTTGGGTGAACGCTCCTCCGGGAGCGTTCACCCAAACTCCACCCTCCGTGACTTGAGCTAGCGCCGGAGCCCTAGCTCCTTGATGAGGGCGCGATAGCCCTCGAGGTTCTTGCGCTGCAGGTAGTTCAGGAACCGGCGGCGGCGACCGACGAGCTTGAGCAGTCCGCGACGCGAGTAGTGATCGTGCTTGTGCGTGCGGAGGTGCTCGGTCAGTTCGTTGATGCGCTGCGTCAGCATTGCGATCTGGACCTCCGGCGAACCGGTGTCCGTCTCGTGCTTGCCGAACTTCTGAACGTGCTCCAGCTTCTCTTCCTTGGTGAGGGGCATGCTTCTCCTCTCGATGAGTGACTCACGCCCTGGTCTCAGCTCGCCGCGAAGGAAGACGCGAGCGGCCGGGGCCGGGTCCGCCAGTAGGGTAGCGGATTCCCGATGAATGCGCCGTTTTTGAGCCAGATCGAGGCAGCCGCGGTCACCTGGGAGGTGCCTGCGCTGGCAGCCGGGCTCTCGGTCGGCGGCGCCGTTCGAACGGGGGCCGTCGGCTGCGAGCCTGACACGGTCTTTCGGGTGGCCTCGATCACGAAGCCGCTCACCGCCACGCTCGTCCTCGGGCTGCTCGAGCTCGAGGCCACGACCGGGATCTGGCCGGACGACGTCCGGATCCGCCATCTCCTCTCCCACACGAGCGGCTACGACTGCGAATGCGGCGATTTGGCCCGCTTCGGGGCGGCCGACGACGCGCTCGCCGGGGTGGTGGCCGAGTTGCCGGGCGTGCGCCGGTTCCTCGGCGTCGAGCAGGCCTGGTCGTATGCGAACAGCGGCTACTGGCTCGCAGGCCACCTGGCCGCGGAGCACGCCGGCGAGACGTTCGAGGACGCGCTGGCCGCCCGGGTGCTCCGGCCGGCCGGGCTCGAGGCGACCTCGTTCGGCGAGCCGGAGCTCGAGGGCAGCGGCCGGGATGCGAGCGCGGGGACGTATCCGCGAGCCCGACGCCCCTCGGGCGGGCTCGTCTCGAACGTGCCCGACCTGCTCCGCTTCGGTGTCTGGCACCTGGCGCGGCCCGAGTCGGCGCTCCTCCGCGTGCCGCACGGCAGGCCGGTCGGCGGCGTCTACGGCCTCGGCCTCTTCGGCGAGCGCGTCGGGGCCAGCGAGGTCTGGGGGCACGGCGGGTCGTACGGCGGTTTCCAGTCGTCGCTCCTCATCGTTCCCGACCGCGACGCGGTGTTCGTGGGGTTGACCTCGAGCAGCACCGGCCGGCACGCGCTGCGCGAGCTCGAAGACGTGTTCTTCGAGCAGGTGCTCGGCGCCCGACGGCGCGTGCCGGAGACGGTCGAGCTGCCCGACGGGCTGCTCGAGTCGTACGCGGGCTCGTATGTGTGTAGCGACGGCCGGTACGAGGTCGCGGTCGCGGGCGGCGAGCTCGTCGCCACCTTCGACGACGGTGTGTTCGCCGCGAGGCCGATCGGCGAGCGCACCTTCGAGATCACCGAGGGCGATCGCATCCGCGACCGCTTCGACTTCCCGCTCGCAGGCTTCGGGCGATTCGGCAGCCGGCTGGCGATGCGCGTCGCATGATCGTGCCGGCGGTCGCTGCGGGCCATCCCGCGACGGCAGCGGCCGGCGCCGGGATCCTCGCCGCCGGTGGCAACGCCGCCGACGCGGCCGTGGCGGCGGCGTTCGTCTCATGCGTGGCCGAGACCGTGATGACGGGCCTTCTCGGCGGCGCGCATGCGATCTACCACGACGCGGCGAGCGCGACGACGCGCAACCTCGACTGCTTCGTGTCGGTGCCCTCCGGCGAAGGGGGCGCGCCGCTGCAGTCGCTGCACGTTCCGTTCGGCGACGAGCTCGTCCACTATGCGATCGGCGCGTCGTCGTGCGCGGTGCCCGGCCTCCCCGCCGGGCTCGACGCGTTGTGGCGCGCACACGGACGGCTGCCGTGGGCGGAGCTCGTCGAGCCCGCGCTCGACCTCGCGCGCAGCGGCGTCGCGATGCCGCGGGCGCATGCGTCGTGCCTGGCGATGCTCGANNTCGATCACCGCCGGCGATCTCGCCTCGTACGCCGCGGTGTGGTCGGAGCCCGCAGCGTGCACGTTCGCGGGTCGCGGCATCCGCACGCGCGCCGGCCTCTCAGGCATCCCCGAGACGCTCACGCAGCTCGATCCCGCCGGCGGGGCAGACGCGCTCCTCGAAGCGCTCGAGCACGAGCCTGCGATCGACGGGCACACCACCAACCTCAGCGTCGTCGACCGCGAGGGCAACGCCTGCGTGCTCACGTCGAGCCTCGGCCTCGGCTCGGGCGACTGGCTGCCCGGCCTCGACCTGCATCTGAACAGCATGCTCGGCGAGACCGACCTCGTGCGGGCGCCGCTTCGACCCGGGGCGCGCATGGCGAGCATGATGGCCCCCACGCTCGTCTTCGCGGGCGACGGTCTCGAGCTCGCGATCGGCTCGGCGGGCGGGACGAGGCTCCGCACCGCCCTCGTCGGCGTCCTCGCGGCCGTGCTGCACGACGGCGTGCCACCGCAGGCGGCGATCGACCGGCCGCGCTTCCATCCCGCCGGTCACGTGCTGAACGCCGAGCCCGGCGTCGACGAGAGCTGGCTCGCCCGGCTCGAGGGGCGCGGCCGCGAGGTGCGCCGCTGGCCCGAGCGGCACCACTACTTCGGCGGCGTCAGCGCGATTGGGCGATCCGGAGCGGGCGCAGATCCACGGCGAAGCGGCGCCGTGAGGCCCGACTAGCCGGAACGACGGTGTCGATCCACCCCACGTAGCCGCAGCGAGGGCAGCCCGGGTTCTCGTAGATCATGCCGCCGTCGGCGGGCTTCGCGTACTTCGTCCCGCAGTCCAGGCAGCGGACGCGCGAGAGCTCGATGACGTTGGTGATCGGTCCCATGCCGAGAAAGACGCCTCGAGCGGGGAAATCTTGCTCCGGAATCAGACGGGTGACCGGGCCGCCCGCGTCTCCTCGACGTCGCGGGCGATCTGGTCGACAAGCTCGGCCTCGCTCCCGAACGCCCGCTCGTCACGCAACCGGCGCCAGAGCTCGAGCACGATCCGCTCGCCGTAGAGGTCGCCGGTCCAGTCGAGCAGGTAGGCCTCGACGCGACGCTCCGTGCCGCCGTAGTGCGGGTTGACGCCGATCGAGATCGCCGCCCGGCGCTCGCCTGCCGCCCCCGCGTAGATCCCGAAGCCGGGAACGAGGACGTCCGGGTCGACGGCGAGGTTCGCGGTCGGGAAGCCGAGCGCGCCGCCGCGCTGGTCGCCGCTGACGACCTTGCCCTCGACCTCGAGCGGGCGCCCGAGCAGCCGCGCCGCGCCGTCGACGTCGCCCGCGTGAGCGAGCTGCCGGATGCGCGTCGAGGAGACGCCCTCGACGAGCGGCACCTGCCGCGCATCGAGGCCGAGCCGGCGCAGGAGCTCGAGATCGCCTGCCCGCTGCCTGCCGAAGCGGAAGCCCGTGCCGGCGACGACCCCCTGCGCGCCGATCCCGAGCAGGTACTGCTGCGCGAACTCCTCCGGCTCGAGGTCGGCGATCTCCGAGCTGAACTCCACGACCAGCACGTCCTCCACTCCTGCGTCCGCGAGCAGCTCGAGCCGCCGCTCCAGTGTCGCGAGCAGCTCGACCCGGTGGCCGAGCACCGTCCGCGGATGCGGGTGGAAGGTGACGACCGTCGGGGTCAGGTCCGAGCTCCGGCCGGCGTCGACCGCCGCGCGGACGACCGCGCGATGCCCGAGGTGCACGCCGTCGAACGTCCCGATCGCGACCGTGCGTGGACGCACCGCCAGCTCCGCCGCCGCGCGCGCGACGTTCATGCTGCGGCCCCGCCGCTCGGGTCGTCCAGCGCGAGGACGCCCGCCCGGACCGCGTCGGGCACACGCTCGAGCGCCTCGGCCGGCAGCCGGTCGAGCGCCTCGCTCGCCGGCAGGAACACGGCGTGAGCGACGTCCGCCGAGTCCTCGACGTCGAACGGCCCGACCGTCGTGCGACGCAGCGTCGTGCAGTGGCCCCCGAGGGCATGCGCGATCGACCGGACGTAAGTGCCAGAGCTGACGTGCAGCGCGAGCCGCACGCTCTCGCCCGTATACGTGATGACGTCGAGCGAGTGCACGAGCGAGCGCCTCACGGGCATCTCGACGACGACGCCCCGACGCGCGAGCTTGTACGCCCGCTCGCCGCCGATCTTCACCGCGGACGCGGCGGGGATCGGCAGCTCCACCTCACCGCGGAGGCGCTCGAGCGCTGCTTCGAGCTCCCGCTCGGCGGGTGCCGCGTGCTGCTCGAGCTGCGCCCCTTCGGGATCGCCGGTCGACGTCGTCGAGGTCAGGTCGACGTCGGTGACGTAGCGCTTGTCCAGGCCAACGAAGCACGGAGCCAATCTAGTTGCCGCACCGGACAACAGAAGCAGCAGGCCGGTCGCGAACGGGTCGAGTGTTCCAGCGTGACCGGTCCGAGCGCGCGTCCGCCGGCGCAGGGCCGCGACGATCGCGAACGACGAGGGCCCCGCAGGCTTGTCGACCAGCGCGACCCCGACCGGTCTAAGACTTCTCGGGGGCGGCACCGTCGCCCTGTGTCGCGACGACGAACTCGCGGCGAATGAAGTCGATGATCTCGCCGATCGAACGCTCCGAGGAGAAACCGGCCGCCTGACGGTGCCCGCCCCCGCCCGAGGCGCGGGCGATCGCGGACACGTCGACCTCGTCGTGGGACGAGCGCAGCGAGATGCGCCTGGCCGGCCCTTCGTTGCGCGGCGGCTCACGAATCAGCGCCACCATCTCCGAGCCTTCGACCGCGCGGAGATAGTCGATGATGCCCTCGGAGTACGGCTCCTCGGCGCCGACGTCGCCGAAGTCGTCCTTGAGGAGATACGACACGACAAGACGGCCTCCCTCGAACAGCTGTGCGCGCTCGAGTGCGCGCGCGAGCAGCTTCAATTTGGCGAACTGAACGGTCTCGTAGACGTGACGGAAGATGCCGTGCACGTCGGCGCCTGCCTCGACGAGCTCCGCGGCAAGCCGCAGCGACTTGGGCGTCGTGTTCGTGTACTGGAATCGCCCGGTGTCGGTGACGAGCCCGACATAGAGCGCGGCGGCGATCTCCGGCGTGAGCGGCACGCCGAGCTCTCCGAGCAGGTCGCGCACGATCTCCGCGGTCGACGACGCGTCGGCGACGATCAGGTTCACACCGCCGAACGACGAGTTGTCGTGATGGTGGTCGACGTTGACGACGAGCTTCGCACCTTCGACCGGCGTCGACTCCGGTCCAATCCTGCGCTCGTTGGCACAGTCGACCGCGATCAGCACGCGTTCGGCAAGATCGGCCGGCAGCTCGCGGTGCAGCTCCGAGAGATCGAGGAAGCTGTACTCGCCCGGCGTCGGGGCGTTGCCGGAGAGGTACATGACGACGTCCTTGCCGAGCCCCTTCAGGCCGAGCGCGATGGCGAGCATCGAGCCGAGCGCGTCGCCGTCGGGGTTCTCGTGCGCGGCGACGACGAAGCGGTCGTTCGACCGGATCGCGTCGGCGGCGGCCTGGACGTCAGTCGTGGTCTTGGCCTGGCTCATCTTCGGGCATCCCTGAATCCGGGGGAAGATCTGCGGCGAGCTCGTCGATCAGCTTCGTCATGCGGACGCCCCGCTCGACGGAGTCATCGTAGGCGAACGTGAGCGTGGGCGTCCGGCGCAGACTCAACTCGCGGTTGATCTTCGCCTGCAGGACGCCGCGCGCCGAATCGAGCCCGGCGAGCGTCGCGCGCCGCTTCTTCTCGTTCCCGAGCACCGAGACGAAGATCCGAGCCTCGCCGAGATCCGGCGAGACGACCACGCCGGTGACCGTGACCATGCCGATCCGCGGATCCTTGAGCTCGCCGAGAGCCTCCGCGACGACGGCGCGGACGGACTCGTTCACTCGGCGCATGCGCTCGGACACGCCGGGAGACTAGTGCTAGTCGTCGTCGGGCGAGACGAGCACCCGGTCACAGCGCACGAGCGTCCAGTCGCCCGAGACGAGCCAGCGCTCGGCTCCGTCGGCCAGGTCCTGCGCATCCCGCGCGGAGCGCGCAACGCAGGCAACCGTCAGGGTCGCCCGCTGCCAGAGATCATGGTGGTCGACTTCCGCGACCGACGCGCCGAAGCGGTTGCGCAGGTTGTCCCTCGCCGAGCGCAGGAAGTGACGCTTGTCCTTGAGCGACGACGCTTCGGGAAAGTGCAGCTCGACGGTGAGGATCGCGACGAAGCCCGACGCCATCAGGCGAATGCGCCTACGAAGCGTCGGTCGAGCCCGACCCGCCGGCCGGCTCGTCAAGCGAGGTGCGTTCGACCTCACGCGTCTCGAACGCTTCGAGCACATCACCTTCGCGCAGGTCGTTGAAGCCCTCGAGGAGGATGCCGCATTCGAACCCTTCGGTCACCTCACGGACGTCGTCCTTGAAGCGCCGCAGCTGCGACACGGTCGTTTCGTAGATGCGTGTGCCGTCGCGGAAGAGCCGGACGCTCGAGTTACGGCGCACGAGACCACTCGTGACCATGCACCCGGCGATCGTGCCGAGACGCGAGACCTTGAACAGCGCGCGCACCTCGACCTCACCGATGATCGCCTCGGTCTCAACCGGAGTGAGCATGCCGACGAGCGCCTGCTCGATCTCTTCGGTCAGCTGGTAGATCACGCGGTAGAGGCGGATCTCCACGCCGGCGCGCTCGGCGACACCGCGCACCTCGGCCGACGGGCGCACGTTGAAGCCGACGATCATCGCCGTCGAGGCCGCTGCGAGGTTGACGTCGTTCTCCGTGATCCCGCCGACGCCGGTGTGGATCACATTCACGCGCACCTCGGGGTGCTGGATCTTGCCGAGCTCGGAGACGATCGCCTCGACGGAGCCCTGCACGTCGCCCTTGATGACGATGTTGAGGTCCTGCACGCCGCCGGCCTGCATCTGCTCGAACAGCTTGTCGAGCGAGACGCCGCCGCTGCGCTGCTTCGCCATCGCCTCGCGGCGCAGGCGCTCACCGCGCTGCTGCGCGAGCTCGCGCGCTCTGCGCTCGTTCTCGACGACACGGCCGAGCTCGCCGGCGGGCGGCGGGCGATCGAAGCCGAGGATCTCGACGGGCTCGCCCGGGCGCGCCTCCTGCATGCGCTCGCCGCGATAGTCGTAGAGCGCGCGCACGCGGCCCCACGCATCGCCGGCGACGATCGCATCGCCGACCTTGAGCGTGCCGCGGTGAATGAGCATCGTCGCCACGGGGCCGCGGCCGACGTCGAGGCGCGACTCGATGATCGGGCCGGACGCCTCGGCGGACGGATTCGCGCGCAGGTCGAGCTCGGCGTCTGCAACGAGCAGGATGCGCTCGAGCAGGTCGTCGAGGTTCTCGCCCTGTTTCGCGGAGACGCGCGCGACCTGGACGTCGCCGCCCCACTCCTCCGGCTGCAGCCCTTCGGTTGCGAGCTCGCTGAGGACCTTGTCGGGATTCGCGGCGGGCAGGTCGATCTTGTTGACGGCGACGACGATCGGCACGTTCGCGGCGCGCGCGTGCGAGATCGACTCCTTGGTCTGCGGCATGACGCCGTCGTCGGCGGCGACGACGAGCACGGCGATGTCCGTGACCTTGGCGCCGCGGGCGCGCATGGCTGTGAACGCCTCGTGGCCCGGAGTGTCGAGGAACGTGATCCGGCGACCGTTGTGGTCGGCCTGGTACGCGCCGATGTGCTGCGTGATCCCGCCGGCCTCGGTCGAGACGACGCGCGTCTTGCGGATCGCGTCGAGCAGCGTCGTCTTGCCGTGGTCGACGTGACCCATGATCGTGACGACCGGCGGGCGGGCTTCGAGCGTCTCCTCGGCATCCTCGAACGTCTCCGGCTCGACGTCGTCGTCGTCGGCGTGCTTGATCGTCACCTCGCGCTCGAGCTCCGCTGCGATCAGCTGCACCTCGTCGTCGGTGAGCGACTGCGTCGCCGTCTTCATCGTGTTGAGGTTCATCAGCAGCTTGATGATCTGCGGCATCGCCACGCCGAGCGCCTGCGAGAAGTCGCGCAGCGTGACACCCGACTCGACCGTGACCGGACCGGTCGGCGCGATGACTTCGCGTGCCTGCCTGGGCCCGCGGTCGGCCGGGCGATCGCCGGGGCGCTGGCGCTGGCCCTGGCCGGGCCTGCCGCCGCCCTGGTCGATCACGACACGCCGCCGGCCCTTGGGGCCACCGCCGCGCGGTCTGATCGGTCTGTTCGGTTTGCCGTTAGCCATGCGTTATCCAGTGTAGAGACGGGACAGTTCCGGGTCGACGTGGACGGTGGCCCGCAGAATCCGGGCAAATGCCCGGCGCGAGGCCGCGCGGTCGAAGCACTGCAAGCGCCGGCAGGTATAGGCGCCGCGGCCCGCTCCGGTGCCCGGCACGAGCTCGCCGCGCTGCGCACCGTCAAATCGTGCGTGGAAGCGCTGCAACTCGCTCTGGGGCGCCTTGCGGCCGCAGCCGGCGCAAGTGCGAACCGGTTTTCCGCTCGTTACTCGGCCTCCTCGATCGGGATGCCCGCGTGCGGATCGTCCTCGACGTGCACGGGCTGCACAGCACCGCTGTCGAGCGTCTGGTCTTCACCCGCGACGGGCGCATCGCCCGGACCGGCGGCAAACTCCTCCGGCTCGGGGTTGCCGAACGCGGCCGCGTCTTCGGTGACCGCCTCGGGCTCGGCGGTGTCCGCGAGCGCCTCGAGCTCCGGCTCCGGCTCCTGGACGATCGGGTTGTCCTCGTCGTCCGTCTCGTGGAGCGCGAGCTCCTGGTGTGCCGGCACGCCGCAGTACTTCGAGCCGTGCAGCGCNNGCGAACTCGGAGTCCGAGGTGATGTCGATCTTCCAGCCGGTGAGGCGCGCGGCGAGGCGGGCGTTCATGCCCTCCTTGCCGATCGCGAGCGCGAGCTGGTCGTCCGGCACGACAACCGTGGCCTCTCTGCCCTCGTCGTCGAGGTAGACCTCGCGAACGCGGGCTGGCGAGAGCGCCTTTGCGACGAAGCGTGCAGGCTCGTTGTTCCACGGGATGATGTCGATCTTCTCGCCGCGGAGCTCCGAGACGACCATGCGCACGCGCGATCCGCGCGGGCCGACACACGCGCCGACCGGGTCGACACCCTGTGCGTGCGACTCGACGGCGATCTTCGAGCGGTAGCCCGGCTCGCGGGCGACGCCGCGGATCTCGACGAGACCGTCGGCGATCTCGGGCACCTCGAGCTCGAACAGCGTCTTGATCAGCTCCGGGTCGCGGCGCGAGAGGATCACCTGCGGGCCCTTCGTGCCGGTGCGCACCTCGCGAATCACGGCCTTGATGCGCGAGCCCTGCTCGTAGCGCTCGCCGTCGACCTGCTCGGGGCCGGGCAAAAGCGCCTCGACCTTGCCGAGGTCGACCAGGATGTTCCGGCGGTCGCCGGTCTGCTGGACGATGCCGGTGACGACCTCGCCGACGCGGTCGATGTACTCGTCGTACATCATCTCGCGCTCCGCCTCGCGGATGCGCTGCAGGATCACCTGCTTCGCCGTCTGCGCGGCGATGCGGCCGAAGTTCTCCGGCGTCACGTCCTCGCGCTGGATCAGATCCTCGGGCACCTGCGACCAGTCGATCTCGAGGTCGTCGTCGGTGAGCAGCGTGTGGTTCTTCTCGCCGGTCTCCTCCTCGATGCGCTCGAGATCGTCGATCGCGTGCTCGCGCGCCTCTTCGAGCAGGCGCACCTCCAGGTCCTCGGGAAGCTCGATCGCGAAGACGCGGAAATCGCCCTTGTCGTCGAGCTCCACGGTCGCGTGCCGGGAGGCACCCGGCGTTTTCTTGTACGCCGCAAGCAGCGCGTCCTCGAGGGCGGCGACCAGCGTGCCGCTTTCGATTCCCTTCTCGCGCTCGATCTCGCGAACGGCGTCAACGATCTCCTGGCTCATGCCGGCTTCCCTTCGTCGATCAGATTGGCCCGCACGATCGAGTCGTACGGTATGTCTGCCGGATCGGCCCCATTCTGGATCTGAACGGACCGTTCACCGGCCGAAAGAACCGCGCCGCGGAGGCGGCCGGTCTCGGTCTTGACGCGGACGCTCCTACCGATGGCGTGCTCGAAATGCGCCTTGGTGCGCAGCGGGCGTTCGAAGCCCGGTGAAGAGACCTCGACCGAATACTCGGCGAGATACGGCTTCAGGACGTCCGTGACACGCACGCAGAGCGCGTGATCGACGCCCTGCGGGTGGTCGACGTAGACGCAGAACCGCTCCTTGCCCGTGAGCTCGAGTGCGAGCACCTCCACGCCGGGCAGAGTCGATTCGACCGTCCGTGCGACGTCTCGCTGCAGTTGTCTCTCCTTGGTATGTGTTGCCGAGGCCACCGATCGACCAGCCCCCATATGAAAAATGGGCGCCGCGCGCCCATCTCGAACATGCTCGAAATGTCGCTTGGAAGGTAGCAGAAACGGCTTGCCAATCCCCGCTCCGGCGCCGGCAAAGCCGGCCCCTGCGCTCCTTGAGGGCTCCGTCGAGCCTACGCCCTAGAGCACGATCGTGACGGGGCCGTTGTTGACGAGCTCGACCGCCATCCTGGCGCCGAAAACGCCCGTTTCGACGGGCACACCGAGCTCGCGCAGCGCCGCGCAGAAGGTCTCGTAGAGCGGCTCGGCCGCCTCGGGCCGCGCGGCGCCGGAGAAGCTCGGCCGGTTCCCCTTGGCGGTGTCGGCGATCAGCGTGAACTGGCTGACGACGAGCGCGGCGCCGCCCGTGTCGAGGAGCGATTGGTCGAACTTCCCCTCGTCGTTCTCGAAGACACGTAGTTTCGCCACCTGCTCGGCCAGGCGCAGCGCCGCCGCAGCGTCGTCAGCCTCCGCGACGCCGAGCAGGACGAGGAGGCCGGCGCCGATCGCGCCTCCCGGGGCCGCGGAGGCCCGGGAGACCCGCTGGAGAACCGCTCTCATGCCGATTGCAACTATTGCCGATACCCGCGCGGTATGGAACTGCGGCGGCTCCCGCACCCCCTGCCCATGTCCCTGGACCGCACCGGTCGCGAGATCGGTGCGCTGCTCCTCTCTGCCGAGGCGCTCACCGCCGAGCAGCTCGAACTGGCGCTCGCCGACCAGCTGGCGAGCGGCCGCCGGCTCGGCGAGATCGTCGTCGAGCGCGGCTGGGCGACGGAGCAGAGCATTGCGCGAGCGCTCGCCGATCAGGCTGGGCTGACGTTCCTCGACCTCGCGGACGTGGAGATCGATCCGGCGGCGGTCGCGCTCCTGCCCGAGAAGTTCGCGCGCCGCTACGGCGCGCTGCCTGTGCTCTTCGTCGGCGAGGACACCGTCCTCGTGGCGGTGGCCGACCCGACCGACGTCGTTACCGGAGACGACCTGCGGCTCGCACTCGGTGTCGACGTGGTGCCCGCCGTCGTGGCACGCGGCGATCTCGAGGAAGCGCTCGGGCGTGTCTACCGGATGCAGATGGAGATCGTCGAGGCCGACGCGCCGGTCGACATGGACGACCTGCTGATCGCCGACGTTCGCGACGGCGCCACCTCCGACGCGCCGGCGATCCGGCTCGTCAACCAGGTGATCTCGCAGGCGATCGAGCTGGGTGCCTCCGACATTCACTTCGAGCCGCAGGAGCGTGTGCTGGTCGTGCGGGCGCGCGTCGACGGCGTCACGCGGCGGATCGCCGACATGCCGAAGCACGTGCAGGCTGCTGTGACGGCTCGCCTGAAGATCATGGGCGGCCTCGACATCGCCGAGCGGCGTGCGCCTCAGGACGGTCGCATCACGATCAGCTACGGCAGCCAGCCGATGGACCTCCGCATCGCCGTCCTGCCGACGACCTACGGCGAAGGAGTCGTGCTGCGCATCCTGCACCGCGCCGGGGGACGGATCGGGCTCGACTCGCTCGGCATGTCGCCCGAGGCGTCCGAGACCTTCATGCGCGCGATCAACCAGCCGTACGGGGCCGTCCTCGTGGTCGGCCCGACCGGATCCGGCAAGACGACGACGCTGTACGCGGCGCTCGACCTGCTGAACGACGAAGGGCGCGTGCTCACGACGATCGAGGATCCGGTCGAGTGGCAGATCCCCGGCGTCAACCAGGTCGAGGTCATGGTGCGCGCGGGCCTCACCTTCGCCCGCGGGCTGCGCACACTCCTGCGCTCGGATCCCGACGTCGTCCTCGTCGGCGAGGTGCGCGACGAGGAGACGGCCCGTATCGCCATCCAGGCGGCCATGACGGGCCACCTCATGCTGACCTCGCTCCACACGCACAACGCCGCAGCGTCGATTGCGCGGCTCAAGGAATTGGGCGTCGAGCCGTCGCTCCTCGCGACCGCGATCAACTGCATCGTCGCGCAGCGGCTGGCCCGCCGCCTCTGCGAGAACTGCCGCCAGCCATACGAGCCGCCCGCCGAGGAGCGCGAGTCGCTCGGGCTCGCTCCCGACGTCGTTCTCTACCAGGCCGGCAGCTGCACGCGCTGCGGCGGCACCGGGTACCGCGGGCGCGTCGCGCTCTACGAGGTGATGCCGATCCGCGGGCGCATCCGGCGCCTCGTCGAAGCCTCCACCGAGGAGATCTTCGCTGCCGCGGTCGAAGAAGGCATGACGACGCTGCGCAGCGACGGCGTCCGGCTCTGCGCCACCGGCGCCTCGTCGCTGGACGAGATCCGGCGCGTCACCGGCGACCGTTTGAGCTAGGAGAGTTAGCCTGTCTCGTCGAGGCCGATGATGCGGGCCGAGTACAGCTCGGACTCCGGCTCCATCGAGCTCGCGAGCTTGTAGTGCCCGTTCGCCTCGGCGGTTCTACCCTGCTGCTCGAGCGCCCGGCCGAGCGCGTAGTGCGCGTAGTGGTCGGTCGGCGACAGCTCCTCGACGATCGTGCGGAACTCCCGTTCGGCGTCCTGCCAGCGCGCGAGGCGGAAGTAGGCGATCCCGAGCGTCTCTCGAATCGACGCCTTGCCCGGCTCGAGCTTCCGCGCCTTTTCCAGCGGCACCGTCGCCTGTGCCGCCATGCCCGCGCGGAGCCGCTTCTGGCCTTCGCGGAAGAGGGTGTACGCGTCTATGCGATCAGTCTTTCGACCTCGTCGAGGATCGCGGCTGCGATTGCGGCCTTTGACGCCTTCGGGATCGTGCGCTCTCCGTCGCGCGTGACGAGCACCACCTCGTTCTCGCCGACATCGAAGCCGATGTCCGGGCGGTCGACGTCGTTGAAGACGACGAGGTCCGCGTTCTTCGTGTCGAGCATCGTGCGCTTGCGCGCGAGGCCCTCCTCCCCGTGCTCTGCGCCGAACGCGACGAGCACCTGGCCCGCGCGCTTTCGCTCACCGAGCGACCGCGCGACGTCGGGCGTCGGCTCGAGCTCGACCGCCCAGCCCCGGTCGTCCTTCGGGCGCTTGCCGGTGAGCGCCTCGACCGGGCGGTAGTCGGCAACCGCGGCAGCGAGCAGCGCGATGTCGACGTCGGGCAGCGCGAGCGCGGCGTCGAGCATCGACTCCGCGGTCGGCGTCGGGATCGTCTCCACACCGTAGGGCCCGGCGACGGAGAGGTTGGCGGCGAGCAGGATCACTTCGGCGCCGCGGCGGCGCGCCTCTTCGGCGAGCGCCACGCCCATCCGGCCGGACGAGCGGTTGCCGACGAAACGCACGCTGTCGAGTGGCTCGCGCGTGCCGCCGGCGGTGATCAGGACACGGCGGCCTGTGAGCGACCCCGGCGCGAGCAGCTGCGCCGCCCGGTTGAAGATCTCGACAGGCTCCGCCATCCGGCCGACGCCCCACTCGCCCTCCGCCAGCTCACCCTCATCGGGCCCGACGAGCTCGACGCCGCGCTCGCGCAGCGCCTGGACGTTGGCGCGTGTCGCGGGATGCGCCCACATGCGCGGGTTCATGGCCGGGGCGACGAGCACCGGGCCGCGGTGGGCGAGCGCCGCCTCGGTGAGCACGTTGTCGGCGATCCCGTGCGCAAGCTTCGCCAGCGTGTTCGCGGTGCACGGCGCGACCACGAGCAGGTCTGCGCGAGTCAGGTGCGGGTAGACGTCCTCGTTCTTGGGGCGCCGCGCCAGGGCGAGGAAGGTCTCCTCGGTCACGAAGCGCTGCGCGCCGGGCGTGACGAGCGGGATCACCTCGTGGCCGGCCTTGACGAGCAGGCGCGTCAGCTCGCAGGCCTTGTAGGCCGCGATGCCACCGGTGACGCC
>PLDP01000289.1 GCA_003136795.1 Actinomycetota bacterium | reverse complement strand
CGGTCGACGCCGTCGTGTAGCCCGGATCCGTCGGTGTCGTCGACGGCGCGCTCCAGTCGGCCGGAGCCGTGACCGTCACAGCGCCACTGGCGAGTCCGCCCGCGGCGGCCGTGTACGTGAACGTGACCGCTTGCCCTGTCTGCGACGCCGAGACGTTGGCGATCGAGGCGGTGAGCGTTCCGGATCCGTCCTTCGCGTTCACCGTGATCGACGGCGACGTAGCCAGGTTCGTGAAGACGCCCCCCGCGGTCGCGTGATCCTGGAACTGCCACGTCTGCACGCCAGTCGTTATCGCTGCCTTCGCGCCCGGTCCCCCGCCGCTCGTATCGCCGTAGGTGATCGTCACCGTCGAACCCGCCGTGAGCGTCAGGGCCGAGATGGTCACGACCGAGCCCACTGCGGCGACAGTGCCCGCGCTCGAGGTTGTGTAGCCGGGGGAGGTCGTCGGGGTCGCCTTCGGCGCGCTCCAGCCCGCCGGGATCGTCAGCTTGACGCCGCCGTTGAACATGTCGCCTGCCGCGACCGTATACGTGAAGACGACGGTGTCCCCGGTCCGCGATGCGGAGACGTTCGTCGTCGGCGTCGTCGCCGTCCCGGCGCCGTCGGGCGCGTAGACCGTGATCGACGGCGACGCCCCGATCGCCGTGAGCACGCCGCCGGCGGTGGAGGCCTCCTGGATCTGCCAGGTCTGGGCGCCGGGCGCCGAGGGGGCGGTCGCCTGGCCGCCGGAGCCGTACGTGATCGTGCCGGTGTAGCCGGCGATGCCCGTGATCCCGCTGACGGTGATCGTCTGCCCGGCGACGGAGACGACGCCGAAGTTCGACTTCGTGTAGCCGGGGCCTGCGACCGTTGCCGGAGGGGTCCAGCCGGGCGGAACGTCCACCGTGAGCGACCCGCTGTTGACCGCGCCGGCTGCCACGGTGTAGATGAGCGTCTCAGTCAGCCCGGCCTGCGAGCCGGAGACGGTCGAGAGGCTGCTCGAGGTGATCGAGCCGGTGCCGTCGGCCGCGTAGACGGTGATCGTCGGCTGCGGGGCGACGTTCGTCAGCGCGCCGCGGCTCGACGAGCGCTGCTTCGTCGTCCAGACGACGGCGCCCGTCGTCGCCGGCGCGGTCGCGCCCGCGCCGCCGCCGCTCGTGTCGCCGTACTTCATGACGAGCGTCTGCGCCGCACCCTGGTTGAGCGTGACGCCGGAGACCGTGACCGTCCACGGGCCGGTGCCCGTGACGGCAATCGTGTTCGCGCCGCTGCCGCCGGTCGCGGTCACGTAGCCGGCGGCGTTGGCAGTCGTCGACTGTGGCGCCGTCCAGCCGACGGGGACGACGAACGAGACATCGCCGTTGGCCATGCTGCCGGCGGCAGGGGTGTACGTGAGCGTCTGCGTGAGCCCGGTCTGCGAGGCCGAGGCCGTGATGAAGGAGGCCGCGACGGTGCCGGTCCCGTCTGCCGCCTCGTTCTTGAGCGCGTAGAGCTGGGCGGTCCAGAGCGAGCTCGTGGCCCAGGTCGCGGTCTTGCTCCCGGAGCCGCCGGCCGCGCCCAGCACGTTGTCGGAGAAGCCGGCGGTGACCTTCGTCGCGCCGGTGGAGGCGACGGTCCACTCACGGACGGCGCTCGGGACGATCGTTACCCCGTTCGCGACACCGTAGGCGACCTGGAGCATTTCGCTCGCCGCCGTGGTGGTGACGGCGAGCCCTGCGGGGTTGCCGGTTGCGCCGGTGCCCCCGCTCGTCATCGACGTCACCGCGCTGCCGCCCTGGTCGAAGCCGATGAACGGGTCGGCGCCCTTGTACGTGGCAATGCCGCCCGAGGCGTCGGCGTTGCCGCCGGCCCACGTGAACGTGATCGTNNGGCGCGCTGATCGCGCCGGTCGAGCGCACGGTCACCTGCGCGGTCATCACGTCGCCGGCGACCGCCGCCGACGGCTTCGTGATGCCGAGGCTCGACGAGCCGGTCGACGTGGCCGCGGTGCAGCTCGTCGTGCTGCCGGCGCCGGGCGGGAGTACGCACGTGGCGATCAGCGCCGGGTCGATCAGGTACGGCAGCGGCAGCGTCTTGTCGTCGAGACGCAGGCCGAGTGTCCAGCCGGAGCCGTTGCGGGTGAGCGACCAGCGCAGCCCTGCCGGCGTGACGTTGCGTCCGGCGCCGTCGAGGATCGCGACGGGAAGGATGTGGAAGCCTGCGAGACGCCCGGCGCGCGTGAAGCTCACGCCGCCGTCAGGGCCGAGATGCGGTGTGCCGTGTGTCGCGTCGAGCTGCCAGCTCCACGTGCGCGTCCCTAGATGGCGATTGACGGTCAGGAACTGCTCCGCCCGGTTGATCCCGAAGAGAACCGATTCGCGGCCGTAGCTCGTCGAGCGCGTGACGCCGCTGCCGTAGCGCTGCCAGTCGCCGTGCCCTGAGTTTTGCGACGTGAGCGCGATTGTCTGCGAGCCGGCGCGCGCGTCGATGCCCGCGCGGTCGACCACGAGCGTCGTTCCCGTTGCGAGACGCCGCTCGAGCGAGGCGTCGGCGTTCGGCGAGCCGAGTGCGCGGTCGACGAAGGTCGCGGGCGTCGAGGTCGGGTGCGACGGCAGCAGGACGGCGCAGACCGCGGCGATCGCCGCGACCACGAGGAGCGTCCACACCGCCTTGCGGGCGGCATGACGATGTCCGGCGTTTCCGTTGGTGTGAGCCATATGCGCCGCGTTCTGCGGCTATGGCACTTTTCGGCCAAAACCGGCTCTCGCAATAGCCCGAACTTGTGGAAACGGTGAGGGACTATCCCTCGAACGGGTGACGCCGGTTCATCCCGGCACAGTCCAGGCGATCGCGGTGCTCCCAGTCGGTCATAACCCGAACCACGACGCGATCATGTTCGGAGACCGGATCGAGCTTAGCCGGGCGCAGCGGCACGGCCAGTCACCGCGATGAACCTCTGGCCGTTCGGCGTGCGGTGTGTCCGGCGACGTGATTAGGACGCGTGCTCGCCGGCAGCGCAGCACCGGCTAGATAGACGTGCGGGCGGCCCCTTAGTCGCGTACTGATGCGTCTGTGCGGCGGTGACCGGTGACCAGGCGCTCCCGGTCGAAGAGGCGGGAGACGATGCGCCAGGCGGCGATGTCGGCGGCGAGCAGGGCGAGTGCGAGTCCGATCGCGATCGGCACGGACGGCTTGATCAGCTGGAAGGAGAGGAGGGAGGTGAAGCCGAGCAGCGGCAGGCTGGAGACGGTGGCGAGTTGTTGGGCGACGCGGACGTCGCTGGCGCGGGTGGAGATGCCGATGCCGACCCAGATCGACCAGAGTGCGAGGAGGGGGGTGAAGAGGACCTGGGCGAGCAGTTGTGGCGGGTGGAAGACGACGCTGCTGACGACGTGGGCGGCGCCGAAGCGGACGCTGATCAGGACGACGCCGTAGATCGCGTAGGCGATCGCGACTGACGGCAGGAATGCGGCTATGGCTTTCCCGAGCAGCAGCTCAGATGCGCGGACGGGCGCTGTGAGAACCGGTTCGAGTGTCCCCTGATCCCGTTCGCCGACGACTGAGTAGGCCGCGATCACTGGTGGGATGGCGATCGGGATGATCAATAGCAGGAGGGAGATTACGCCGACGGCGGCTTTGACCTCGGGGCCAGAGGCGGAAGCGGGGATCCTGAAGATGGTGATCATCGGTGTGATCAGGAAGATGAACGGCAGCACCGCCATCGTCCCGATGACGAAGCGGTTGCGCCGGAACTCGCGCACCTCTTTACGCACGACCGAAATGATTCGCTTTCTGCTCACCTTGCCGCCTCGACGTCGTCGCCGATGAGTTCGAGGTAGACGTCCTCAAGTGAGTGCTGTGCCTCGGCGAGTGAGAGCAGGTCCGCGCCGGCGGCGACGAGTGCCCGCGTCACTGCCGGTGCCGCAACGCGGGTGTCGCTGACGGTCAGGACGTAGCGGCTCGTGTCGTCGGCGCGCCAGCCGTCGACGCCGGCGACCGCGAACACGGCATCCGGCGAGGCGAGCGGCGCCGCGGTGCGCACGACGAGCGCTTTCGTGAAGAGCCGGTCGCGAAGCTCGTCCGGCCGGCCGATCGTGCGCAGACTGGTGTTGAGGATGGCGACACGGTCGCAAAGTCGCTCGGCTTCCTCGAGCCTGTGGGTGGTGAGAAAGACGGTGACGCCCCGTTCGCGCAGGCCGTCGATCAACTCGTGCACCTCGCGAGATGCGACCGGGTCGAGACCGGAGGTCGGCTCGTCGAGGAAGACGATCGCCGGATCACTGAGCAACGTACGTGCGAGCGCGACGCGCTGGCGGAGCCCCTTCGAGAGGCAGCCGCAGGGATCGTTGGCCCGGCCGGTGAGGTTGACCGCCGCCAGCGCTTGCCCGATGCGCGCCTGTGGCTGTGCGAGTTCGTACAGTCCGGCGAAGAACTCGAGGTTCTCGGCGACGGTGAGACGCAGGTAGAGGCCGGGGTTCTCGGTCATCACCGCGATCCGCTTGCGAATCTCGACGCCGTTCGCCGGGTCGAGCAGCAGACCCGCGACGCGGGCCGTGCCGGAGGTGGGAGCGATCAGTGTGGCGAGCATGCGCACGGTTGTCGTCTTGCCGGCGCCGTTCGGGCCGAGAAAGCCGAACACCTCACCGACGTCGACGCTGAATGAGACATCATCGACCGCGACGCGCTCCCCGAACCGCTTCGTCAGATGCTCGACGACCAGCGCCGGCTCGCCCGGCGAACTCGGCGACACCCGCCCTGAGGTGAGCGCCCGGAGCGCCAGCCGCTGCTCGACGCCGCCCACGCCGATCTCGGCCTCGCCCTCGATCGGCTGATCCTCCGGAACAGCGGCCTCGACAGGCCTGGCGCCGCCGGTCGCGAGCGCAACGGCGGCGTAGACAGCAACGATCAGGATGACGATCGGAACGCGCGCCGACGAGCCATGCAGGATCGTCAGAGTGCCGACGGCGAGCGCGACGGCGAGGACGGTAACGAGCCAGCCCTGCCACCTGATCGGTCGCCAACCCAAGCCGACCTGGCGCCGCCGGAACCACGATCTGCCCATCAGGCGGAAAATCTCACTCGTACAAACCTCAACTCGGCGACGACCTGGAGCCTAACGATGGTGCCGAGACGCGACCAGGGTAAGGGCGTCCTCGCCGTCGCAGGGCTCGAACAGACGATGAGACTGATCCAAAGCATGTGCGCACGCCTGTCCGTTCATCGAGCGGTGTACGCGGTGGCTCGGAGGGCCTCGGGGTGGCTACAGATTCGGGTGATTCGATCACGCGAGACTGAAGTGAATGGTTTGGAGGTGCGTTAGCTCAACCCCGAGGACGGCGCGTCCGTCGCGCTCGACGACGGTGTAGAGGCGCCAGGTCTGAAAGGCTCGTCCAGCAGGAGTTATGTCGAGGGCGTCTTGGTGGAGGAGCCGTTTCCCACCGTCATCCACCACCTCCGGTGATTCGAACACGAGGTGTTCACGGGGCCATCCGAACTCGTCCCGGAGCCTCGCCGCCGCCGCGATGCCGCGCGGCGAACCGTCATGCCTAGGCGGGAATCGATCCGATCGCATCTTGCGTTCGTCGTCGACCTGAATGAGAGGCGACTCGGTGCCGTTCGCAGTCACCGATGCCATGAAGTACTCGGCTTCCTCGATAGTCACTCTCGCGAAGCCTTGGCTGCGAAACCGCCTCTACAGTTCGGCGAGAGCGCGTTCCACGAGCACCTGCGCGAGGTGCGCGCGGTATGCGCTGCTCGCGCTCACGTCGCTCGGCGGTTCGGTGCCGTCGGCCGTGTGCGTGGCGGCTTCGGCCGCAGAGGCTCCACCTGCAAGCGCCTCCTCGACGCTTCGAGCCCGCAGCGGTGTCGGCCCCATGCTCGTGAGGCCGATCTGGACGCGTCCGTCGACTCGGGCGGCGGCGACGCCGACGGTCGCCCAGTCGTGTTCCCGCCGTACGTGCTTGAGGTAGGTCCCCGCCGCCACCTTCGGGATCCGGATCTCCGTGAGCATCTCCTGCCGCGCGAGCGCCGTGTCGAACGGGCCGAGGAAGAACTCCGCCGCCGGGATCGTCCTCGTCCCGTCTGTTCCCTGCGCGACGAAGTCGGCGTCGAGGGTGAGCAGGATCGTCGTCAGGTCGGAGGCCGGGTCTCCGTGCGCGACCGAGCCGCCGATCGTGCCGCGGTGACGCACTTGCGGGTCGCCGATGAGCGCGGCTACCGCTCCGATCACCGCGCAGTGCTGCGCGAGCACGGGGTCGCGGACGAGCGCCGCATGCCGGGTGAGCGCGCCGATCGCGATCCGGTCGCCGTCCTCGCGCACGTAGCGCAGGTCGTCGAGCCGGCCGATGTCGACGAGCAACGACGGTCGCGAGATCCGCAAGCGCATCGCCGGAACGAGCGAGTGCCCGCCCGCCAGAAGCTTCGCGTCCTCGTCGCGCCCGAGCAGAGCAAGGGCTTCGTCGACCGAGCCGGCCAGCTCATACTCGAAAGCCGCGGGGATCACGCGCCGGCCCTCGCCGCCGCCTGGACCGCCCGGACGATGTTGTGGTACCCGGTACAGCGGCACAGGTTGCCCTCCAGCCCGAGGCGGATCTCCTCCTCGGACGGATTCGGGTTCTCCTGGAGGAGCGAGATCGTGGCCATCACGAACCCGGGCGTGCAGTAGCCGCACTGGAGTGCGTGCACCTCGTGGAAAGCCTGCTGCACCGGGTGCAGCTCATCGCCCGACGAGATGCCCTCCACCGTCGTCACGTCGCAGCCGTCCGCCTGAACGGCGAACACCGTGCACGACTTGACCGACTCGCCGTCGAGCAAGATCGTGCACGCTCCGCAGGAGCTCGTGTCGCAGCCGACGTTCGTTCCGGTCAGTCCGAGCTCGTCGCGCAGGAAGTACGCCAACAGTGTCCGCGGCTCGACGTCCGCTTCGTGGCGCGAGCCGTTGACGGTGAGCGCGATCTTCGTCATGCCTTCGCCTCCTGGAGTGCACGCCAGACGTTCTCGCCGTTGGCGGGCAGGTCGANNTGCCTCCCACGACGGGAGGTCGGCGGCAGACGGGAATGCGTAGCCGACGAAGGTGCCGGTGAGCGGGTTTCCGTCCTCGTCGTAGAGGACCTGCTCGTAGAGCGCCTGGGCCACTCCGGTTGCGATGCCGCCGTGCACCTGTCCCTC
>PLDP01000227.1 GCA_003136795.1 Actinomycetota bacterium | reverse complement strand
GCGCGCAACGGCCTGGCGCTCGTCGAGGAGCTCGTCGACGGCCCCGAGGTGACGGTCGTCGGCTTCTCGGTCGGGGGCGTCTTCACGGCCCTCACGGTCACCGACCGGATCACGGCCGACCCGCCCGCCTTCGGCGTCGCCCTCGCGCACGTGTGGCCCTCACAGGTGTCTGACACCACGGTGTCAGACACCACTTCGCACGCGGTCGCGGCCTTGGGAATCGAGAACGGCCCCTCGTACACCCAGCTCCGCATCGGGGCCGACGGGGCGAAGGTGATCGAGGTGGCGGCCCGGCTCGGCGGCGGCCACGACGCCGAGCTCGTCCAGGCGGCCGCCGGCGTCGACCTGAACGGCCTCGCGATCGACGCTGCCCTGGGGGCGCCGCTCGAGCCCCCGCGGCCCGTTCCCCAGGTCGGCGGCGCCGTCACGCGCTTCCTCGTCGCCCCCGCCGGCGTCCTCGAGCGTGTCGAGGTGCCCGACGGCGTCCAGGCGCGGATCTACCGCGAGCCGGGCTACGTCTTCGGCCCGCTGCGCCGCGGTTCCGACCGCGCCGGAGCGGTGCTCGCAACCGGCGAGTCGCGCGAGCAGGCGCTCCAGTGTGCGGACGATGCGGCTGCGGCGATCCGCTTCCACGTCGGCGCCGCGCTCGTGCCATCCTGAACCACCCATTGGCCGTGCTATTTCAGACAAGGGCCGATCGCGTACAGCGGCACGTTGACCATGTCCTCCTGCTCGCGGTAGTTCGCCAGGGAGAAGCGGAGAGCTTCGGCCGGGTGGAAGCGGTCGATGTAGCTGCGCAGGCTCTTCGAGCGCAGGTTCTCCTCGGCCTTTACCTCGATCGGCACGAGACCTGACGGGCGTTCGATGGCGAAGTCGATCTCAGCCGTCGGCTTCTCAGGGCTCCAGTACATCGGCGCCTCATTCCGCGCAGCCACGATCTGCTGCAGCACGTACTGCTCGGTCAGCGCGCCCTTGAACTCCTCGAAGATGCCGGTGCCCTGCAGCAGTACCGCTGGGTCAAGCTGAGAGAGTGCGCCGAGCAGGCCAACGTCGTGGAGGAACAGTTTGAAGATGTTCCTGTCCTCGTAGGTGCGGACAGGATTTGCTGGCTTCGTGTAGCGCGTCACGCGGTGCACGAGTCCGGCGTCGCTGAGCCACTGGATCGCCTCCTCGAAGTGACGCGCCCGCGCGCCGTGGCGGACCTGGCCGAAGACGAAGCGCTTGTTCTCGCGCGCCAACTGAGCGGGCATCGACGCCCAGACCTGTGCGATCCGACGGCTCTCGGCCGCGGTCGCGTACTTGGCGAAGTCGTTTTCGTAGCCGCGGAGGATGTCGAGCTGCACCGCCCGGACGGCATCCGCCGATGCGCCCTCGGCGTGGCGCGCGACCGCTTCGGGCATCCCGCCGACGAACATGTAGAGACGCAGCAGCTCGACGAGGCGATCACGGAACGAGTCGAGCAGATCCCAGTCCTGTTGCAGCACCAAGTCCGCGAGCCGCGCCTCGCCCACACCACGCAGAAACTCGTCGAAGTCCAGCGGATGCAGGTCGAGGAAGTTCACCTTTCCGACCGGGAACGACGCGTCCGCATGGAGCGCCACGCCGAGGAGCGACCCGGCCGTCGTCAAGTGGATCTCGGGACGCGCCTCCTGAAAATACTTGAGCGACGTGAGCGCCCGGGGTACGTCCTGGATCTCGTCGATGACCAGCAGCGTGGTCGTCGGCTCGATCGTGTCCCTCGCCGCGATCTCCAGTCCGCGGAGAATCCGCTCGGGATCGAGATCGCCCTCGAAGACCGCGGCGATGGACGGGTCACGCTGGCAGTTGACGTAGACGACCTTCTCGTAGTGCGTCCGGCCAAACTCCTGCAACAGCCACGTCTTGCCGACCTGGCGCGCTCCGCGGAGGACCAGCGGCTTGCGCACGGGGTCATCCCTCCAAGCCCTCAGCGAGTTNNCTTTGTGCTCATCTGGCACACTTTTCCGGGGAACTTTGTGCTCATTTGGCACACTTTTCCGGGGAACTTGCGCGCGCGGCGGGATGGTAGAGAGCGTCAAAACGGTTCACTAATAGCCGTCAAAATGGTACGGCTGCGCAGTCGTCGACCCCGTGCCCGCATGGGCTACTCGGCCCCTGACGCGCAGTCGGCGCCGACTAGGCTGTTCGGCGTGGAGGCGACCCGCCGCGGCACGTTTCTGTCGTTCCAGCCCCCGGCGATCTCCGAAGCGGAGATCGCCGCCGTCGCGGAGACGCTGCGGTCGGGCTGGCTGACGACGGGACCGCGCACGGCCGAGCTCGAGGCGCGCATGCGCGACTACCTCGAGGCGAAGCACGTGCTCGCCGTCTCCTCGTGCACGGCCGCCCTGCACCTGTCGCTCGTCGCGCTCGGTGTCGGCCCCGGCGACGAGGTGATCACCACCTCGATCACGTGGCCCGCGACGGCGAACGTGATCGTCCACTGCGGCGCGACGCCCGTGTTTGCCGACGTGCGCGAGGACACGCTCAACATCGACCCCGCACGCGTGCGCGAGCTGGTCAACGAGCGCACGAAGGCGATCGTCCCGGTCGACCTCTACGGCCAGCCTGCCGACCTCGACGAGCTCGCGGCGCTCGGCCTGCCGATCGTCGAAGACGCGGCCCATGCCGTCGAGTCGCGCTACCGCGGGCGCAAGATCGGCTCGATCGCCGATCTGACGTGCTTCTCGCTCTATGCGACGAAGAACATCGCGGCCGGCGAGGGCGGCCTGATCGCCACGAACCGCGACGACCTCGCCGAGGCGCTCGACGACCTGCGCGTGATGCGCCGAGGCCACGGAGCGCGTTACGACATCGCCGTCCCCGGCTACAAGGCGAACCTCAGCGATGTGCTCTCCTCGATCGCGCTCGTGCAGCTGGACAAGGTCGAGCATCACGCGGAGATCCGCCGGCGCCACGTCGCAATCTACGACGAGGGGCTCGCCGAGCTCGCAGGCGTCACGCCGGTCGCGCGCGACGAGCGCGACGTGCACGCGAATCACCTCTACGTCGTGCGCGTCACCTTCGCCGATCGCGACGACGTGCAACGGGCGCTCACCGACGAGAACATCGGCACGTCGATCCACTTTCTGCCCGTGCACCAGTTGAGCGCGTACCGCGATCGGCTCGCCCCGAACCAGCCGGCGCTGCCCGTGACGGAGCGCGCCGGCGCCGAGGTGTTGTCCCTGCCGCTCTCGCCGGCGCACTCGGACGACGACGTGCGCGATGCCGTCGCGGCCTTCCGGCGCGTGCACGCGCGGCTCGCAGGATGAAGCACTGGCTGCGCGTCGCGGCGACGCTGCTCGTCACAGCAGGTGCGGTCACCTACATCCTGCTCAAGATCGACCTCGGCAAGACGGCGCACATCATCGGTTCCGCGAGCCTGTGGTGGATCGGGCTCTCTGCGGTCTTGACGATGATCACCGTGCCTCCGATGGGCTGGCGCTGGCAGCGCCTGCTCGCCGCGCGCGGCCTGCACGAGCGCCTCCCCTGGCTGACGCGCACCTACTTCGTCTCCTACGCCGTCGGCCAGGTGCTGCCGACGTCGGTCGGCGGCGACGCCTCGCGCATCTTCGAGACGGCGCGCCGGCATCCCGGGCAGATCACGCCGATCACCGGCTCGGTCCTCGTCGAGCGCTCGCTCGGGGGCGCCGTGACCCTGCTGCTCGCGGGCATCGGGCTGCTGCTGGCGATCGGGCGCTATCCGATCGGCGCGTATCTCTGGATCGAGGTCCTCTTCGTGGTCGCCACGCTCGCCGCGGGCTTCGTGTTCTTCTCGCGCTCGGTCCGGCGCCGGCTCGTCTTCCTGCTGCCGTACGCGCGGCGCCTGCGGCTCGAGACGCCGGCGCGTGCGGTTTACGACGGGATCCACGGCTATCGCGTGCACGCCCGCACGCTGCTCACCGTCTCGCTCGTCACCACCGCGGCGCAGCTCACGCGCATCGTGGCGATCTACGCGTCCGGCCGCGCGGTCGGCATCCACCTCTCCGTCCTACCGTACGTCGTGCTCGGCCCGCTGCTCTTCCTCGTGATGCTCGTTCCGTTCACCGTCAACGGCATCGGCGTGCGTGAGGCGTTCTTCGTCAGCTTCCTCGGCAAGCTCGGAGTCCCCGCCGACGGCGCCTTCGCCTGCGGCTTCCTGTTCTTCCTGATGACGATCCTGCTCGCGCTCCCGGGCGTCGGCGTGATCCTCTGGGAGAACATCGTCAGACGCTCCTCGGCGGTGCCCGATGGAACAGCCTGACGTCAGCGTCGTCGTCGTCACCTGGAACGCGCTGCCGTGGCTCGAGCAGTGCCTCGACTCGGTGCGCGGACGCGACCTGATCGTTGTCGATCACGGTTCGACCGACGGCACGGTCGCCTTCGTGCGGGAGCGCTACCCGGACGTGCGCGTGCTCGAGCAGGAGAACAAGGGCATGGGCGGCGGCAACAACGCGGGCATGCGCGTCGCGGGCGGCCGCTACTTCTTCCTGCTCAACTCCGACGCGTGGGTCGTGGCTGACGGGCTCGACAAGCTCGTCGAGTTCGCCGACGCGCATCCGGAGGCGGCCGTCGTCGGGCCGAAGCTCCTGAACACCGACGGCACGCTGCAACGTTCCGCGCGCGGCGAGCCGACGGTGTGGCGCCTCGCGACCGAGTACCTCTTCATCCGCAAGCTGGCGCCGCGCACTCGNNNNAGGTCGTGCACGTCGGCGGCGCCTCGCACGGCGGCCAGATGTACGTCGAGAACCTGCGCGGGCAACTGCGCTTCCTCGCCAAGCACAAGGGGCTGAAGGAGGCCGAGCGGGCGCGCCGCCTGCTGCTCTGGTCGCTGCGGCTGCGGGCGCTCGTGCTCCGCCGCGAGGACTACCGTGCAGGCGTTCGCTTCCTCTCGTCCGGCACTGCACGTTCACTTCTCGAATGATCGAGTACCTGCGGCTCGCCTTCGGCACGTTCTGCGTGCTCCTCCCGGGGATCGCGGTCTCGCGCGCGCTGCGCACGCGCTCGGCGTCGGCCATGTTCGCGTGGTCGCTCGCCTGCGTCTTCGTCGCGTGGGCCGCCGTGTTCACGCTGCACCGCTCGATCCACCTGGCGGTGGCCGTGCTCGCGGTGATCACCGTCGGCGCGCTGGTCGCCGGCCGCGGCGGCAGGACCGAGTCGATCGCGCGCGCGCCCGTATGGCTTTTCGGGATCGTGCTCGGCCTGCTGCTCTGGCACGTCGAGGGCGCGGTGGTCGGCGACGGCCTGTTCCACGAGGCGCGCGTCCGCAAGCTCGTCGACCTGACCAGCCTGCACCTGCGCACCGTCGACGAGTTCAAGGACGGGGGCCTTCACCCCGGGTACGCGTTCCCGCTCTGGCACGGCTTCCTCGCGCTCGTCTCGTGGTTCTCGGGGCTCGATCCCGAACAGGTCGTCCGGCACGAGCCGTCGCTGCTTGCGCCGCTCGCGTGCGTGCTCGTGTTCGAGGCGGGCAGCGCCGTCTTCGGCTCGCGCTGGCTCGGCCTGGCCGTGCTCGCCGCGCAGCTCGCGCTCGTTTGCTTCGGGCCCGGGCACGGCGGCTCGTTCGCGGTGCTCGCGCTGCCCGCCACGGTGTCACGGCAGCTGATGGTGCCGGCCGCGATCGCGCTCTTCTTCACCGCGCGCTCCTGGCGCGGGTATGCGGCGGTCGCCGCGATCAGCGGCACGCTGACGCTGACGCATCCGACCTACGGCGTCTTCCTGCTCGTGCCGCTGCTCGCGGTCGCGTTCTGGCATTGGCGCGCCTGGCTCGTGGCGGCAGTGCCCGTGGGCCTCGTCCTGCTGTGGTTGCGGCCGCTCGTCGACGAGACCCTGTCGCACAACCCGAGCGCGCGCGAGCGCGCGAACGACATCGCGCAGTACGGCTCGCAGCTCGTCGTCAGCAGCGACCGCCACTTCCGCCTTGCGGCGGAGGTGTTCGGCCGCAGCGGCGCCGTGGCGGTGGCGGCGCTGATCCTGCTGCCGGTGATCGGGCTCGCGCTGCGCCGACGGTGGGCGGCGTTCGCGCTCGGCGGCACGCTGATCGTCCTCTTGCTGACGCTGGTGCCGTGGCTCTTCGTGCACGTCTCCGACGCCGTGTCTCTCTCGCAGTCGCGCCGGCTCGCCGGATTCGTCCCGTTTGCGTTCGTCCTCGCCGGGG
>PLDP01000272.1 GCA_003136795.1 Actinomycetota bacterium | reverse complement strand
CCCTGCGGGGAACCAGGTTCAGGAGCTCACTTCGACGCGGACGGCCGTGCACGACGTGGCACGGCCGTCCGCGTCGCACTCCACGAGCGCGCCCTCGATCCGCACGTCGCGGGTGGCCGGCTCGAGCCGCGTCGGCATGCCGGTGAGAAAGCGCTTGAGCACGTTGTGGTCGTCGCTTCCGATCACGGAGTCGTGCGGCCCGGTCATGCCTGCGTCGGTGATCGCGGCCGTGCCCCCTGCGAGCACACGCGCGTCACTCGTCTGTACGTGCGTGTGCGTGCCGAGGACCGCGGTGACGCGACCGTCGAGGTAGCGCGCGAGCGCCACCTTCTCGCTCGTCGCCTCTGCGTGGAAGTCGACGACGATCACCGGCGTCGTGCGCCGTGCCTCCTCGACGAGGCGGTCGGCGGCGAGGAACGGGTTCTCGAACGGTTGCAGCGCGAAGATCCCGAGCAGGTTGATCACCGCGACACCGTCGTGCACCGCGAGCCCGACGCCCGGCGTCTGCGGCGACAGGTTCGCGGGGCGCAGCACGCGGTCGGTGCCGGAAAGGTACGGCGCGAAGCCTGCCTGGCCCCACACCCAGTTGCCGAGCGTCACGACGTCGGCGCCGCTCGCGAGCAGCTTGTCGGCCAGCTTGGCCGTGATCCCGCGGCCCGCCGCCGCGTTCTCGCCGTTGACGATGCAGAAGTCGATCTCGAGCTCCTGCCGGAGCGTGGGCAGGCGCGACTCGATCGCCCTGCGTCCGGGCGCGCCGAACACGTCGGCGACGAACAAGATGCGCAAACGTTGGGCCTTTCTAGTCCAGGGAGAGCGTCGCCGAGGGATGGACCTCGATCACGACGTGGTTCCCGGAATCGTTCGTGTAGCGCGCGAGCGCCTGGCGCTCGGCATGCGTGAAGTCGACGACCGAGCCCAGCTTCGAGCCGGCCGCCGTCACCGGTGAGCCGACGACGAGCGACGGGTCGACGCGAACGTGCGAGACGGAGACGACGAGCGACGGTGCGCCTGTCGGCTGGATGTCGATGCGCGAGCCGTAGACCTGGTCGTTCAGCACGACGTCGTTGATCGCGACGATCGTCCCGTCGACCGGCGAGTAGACGTCGGTGCCGGACGGAGCGCCGATGTCGATCGACGACGAGCCGGGGCCGAGACCGCCCGGCAGCTGGTACCAGTGCGGGCGGCCTGACGAGCCGCCGACGATCGAGTGGAGCACGCGCTTCAAGACTCCCTGGTTGGCCTGTGTCCCGAGCGGCGACAGCGCGAGGGCGCCGTCGCTTCCGCCCTGATAGCCGACCGCGGTCACCCGCGACTGGCTCACCGGCATCTGGATGTGCAGCGCCCCGAGCCGCGCGACGATCTCGGGCACCGGCGGGCCGGCCGGCAGGAGGCGCGAGGTGCTCGCCGGCGCAGCGACCTGGGCGGGCGCTCCCGAGCCGCCGAAGGCCGACAGGAGCAGCGTCACGAGGCCCACCACGAGCAGGGCGACGAGCACTGCGAGGCGGCGGAGCCGACGCTCGCGGTCGAGGCGGCGGCTGGCGGTCCTGCGGGCACGCCGGTTGGGCGCCGGAGGCGACATCGAGGGCACGGTAGCTGACCCTTCCTGCGCTTTCAACGCGAGGGCGCCGTCGAGGGGGAACGACCAGTCCCAATCCGGGGGGCGAAGCGCGACCACGCGGGCGGTAGCATCGGAGGCGTGAGCACGGACGGGCGCCCCCCGCGCATCGAGGTTCCGCGCTGGATTCAGCTCGTGGGCCTGCCCGCTGTGCTGGTTTGCCTGTGGCTGATCGCCTCGGCGGCCGCTCACGTGGTCTTCCTCTTCCTGATCGCGGCGCTGGTCGCTCTCCTGCTCGACCCGCTCGTCCGCGGGCTCCAGCGGGCCCGCCTGCCGCGTGGCCTCTCGGTCGCGTTGGTGTACTTGAGCTTCTTGGCTGTGGTTGTGCTCGTCATCGTGGCGGGCGCGACCGCCGTCGTCGGACAAACGAGGACGGCCGCCACCAGGTTCAACGACTACTTCACGAATCGTCACGGCAGCACCGGACAGACGGCTGCCGACCGCGACGTCAACCGCCTGCAGCATTGGCTCGATGCGCACCACTTGAAGTCGCTGCAAATCGAGACGCGCGGCCACAAGCTCGTGCGCCAGATCCAGCGGCGCGACGTCGGCAAGTACACGCACAAGATCGTCACGTTCGTCGAAGGCGCTGCGATCTCGATCGGCAAGACGCTCTTCTCCGTGGTGCTGCTGATCGTCGTCTCGGTCTACATGCTGCTCGACATGGAGCGCGTCGGCCGCGCGATCAACCGGCGCTATCCGCCTCGACCGGGTGAAGATGCGTTGTTGAAGAACATGGAGCACGCGCTGGCGTCGTACGTGCGCGGCCAGGCGTTGCTGTCCCTGATCATCGGCACGAGCGCCGGCTTCGGCTTGTGGGTGCTCGCGGCACTCGGACTCTTACCGCACGCGCAGCAGTACGTACTGCTCTTCGGTTCGGTCGTGGCGGTGACCGAGATCATCCCGTACCTCGGCCCGTGGCTCGGTGCGATCCCGCCGTTCATCTACGCGCTCGTCGTGCACCCGATCTCGGCGCTCTGGGTTGGGTTGCTCTTCCTCGGCATCCACCAGATCGAGGGGCACGTCGTCGTGCCGAACGTGATGGGCAACGCGTTGCGCTTGCACCCGCTGCTCGTGATCTTCGGCCTTCTGGCCGGCGCCGAGATGTACGGCCTGCCCGGCGCGTTGACGGCGCTGCCGGTCCTCGCCGTCACGCGTGCGATCTGGGAGTTCTTCGCCGACCGCATCAAGCTGGAGCCGTGGTCCGGGAGCGACGAGGTTCCCGTCGAGCTGGAGACGCGTACCCTTCGCTCGTGAGCTCCTTCCCGGTCACCCGTCTGCGCAGGCTGCGCCGCACCGGCGCGCTGCGCGACCTCGTGCGCGAGACCTCCCTGTCGGTCGACGACCTCGTCATGCCGCTCTTCGTCGCGCCTGCGGCGCTGCGCAACGAGCGCCTTCCCGGCCTGGGCCGCCACACGGTCGACTCGGTCGTGCGCGAATGCGACGAGCTTCTGGCGCTCGGCATCAAGGCGGTGATCCTGTTCGGGCTCCCGGAGGCGAAGGACGAAGAAGGCTCCGGCGCGTGGATCGACGACGGTGTCGTGCAGCGGGCGCTGCGCGCCCTGCGGCCGCGTTTCCCGGAGCTCATACTGCTCACCGACGTTTGCCTCTGCGAGTACACGAGCCACGGCCACTGCGGCGTGCTCGGTTCCGACGACGAGGTCGACAACGACGCGTCGCTCGAGCTGATCGCGCGCACAGCCGTCTCGCATGTCGAGGCCGGCGCAGATGTCGTGTGCCCGAGCGACATGATGGACGGTCGCGTCGGCGCGATCCGCGAGCTGCTGCCGCAGACGCCGATCGTCGCCTACTCGGCGAAGTACGCCTCCGCGTTCTACGGGCCGTTCCGTGACGTCGCCGACGCGGCGCCCGCGTTCGGCGACCGTCGCGGCTACCAGATGGACCCGGGCAACGTGCGCGAGGCGCTGCGCGAGTGCGAGCAGGACGTCGCCGAGGGCGCGGACCTGCTGATGGTGAAGCCGGCGCTCCCGTATCTCGATGTGATCAGGGCGGTGCGCGACCGCTTCGACCTGCCGCTCGCGGCCTACAACGTGTCGGGCGAGTACGCGATGGTCAAGGCCGCCGCTGCCGCCGGCGACCTGGACGAGCGTGCTGCGGCGGTCGAGTCGCTGACCGCGATCCGCCGCGCCGGCGCAGACGTCGTGCTGACGTACTGGGCCAAAGAGTTCGCTCAGTGGCAGTCCTAACGTCGGAACTCTGGCACCGGGCGAAGAAGGTGATCGCCGGCGGGGTGAACTCGCCCGTGCGCTCGATGCGCGGCGTTGGGCTCGACGAGCCGTTCTTCGTGAAGCGCGGCAACGGGGCGTACATCGAGACGGCCGACGGGCGGACGCTGCTCGACTGGGTGCAGTCGTGGGGGCCGCTGATCTTCGGTCACGCCGACGCGGAGACGGTCGAGGCCGTGCGCGAGGCGGCGCTCGACGGAACGAGCTTCGGCGCGCCCACCGAGCGCGAGGTGGAGCTCGCCGCGGAGATCGTCGATGCGGTGCCGTCGGTGGAACGCGTGCGGCTCGTCTCGTCCGGCACCGAGGCGGCGATGTCGGCGGTGCGGCTGGCGCGCGGCTTCACGCACCGTGACCGCGTGATCAAGTTCGCGGGCTGCTACCACGGCCACGCCGACCAGTTCCTCGCGAGCGCNNGCGTCACCGCCGACACGATCGTTTGTGACTACAACGACGTCGACGGCGTCGCCGCCGCGGTCGAGCGCTTCGGCGAAGGTCTCGCCGCGATCATCGTCGAGCCGATCGCCGGCAACATGGGCTGTGTCCCGCCGCTGCCGGGCTTCCTCGAGGCGCTGCGCATGCTCTGCGACGCGGCGGGCGCGCTGCTCGTCTTCGACGAGGTGATCAGCGGTTTCCGTGTCGCCCGCGGCGGCGCGCAGGAACGGTTCGGCGTCACGCCCGACCTGACCGTGCTCGGGAAGATCGTCGGCGGCGGCCTTCCGCTCGCCGCCTTCGGCGGCCGCGCCGAGGTGATGGAGCAGCTGGCGCCGGGCGGCGCGATCTACCAGGCCGGCACGCTGAGCGGGAACCCGCTCGCGACCGCCGCCGGCCTCGCGGTGCTGCGGCGGCTGCGCGACCCGCACGTCTACGATGAGCTCGAGCGCCGCTCCTCGCGCCTCGCCGCAGGGCTCGCGCCGTTCGGGCGGGTGCAGGGCATCGGCGCGATGCTCACGCTCTTCGCCGGGCGCGACGAGCCGGTCGAGCGCTTCACCGAGCTCGACACGGATCCCTACGGCGAGCTGTTTCGCGGCTTGCTCGAGCGTGGCGTCTACGTCGCGCCGAGCCAGTACGAATGTCTCTTCCCGTCGCTTGCGCACGGCGACGAGGAGATCGACCGCACGATCGAGGCGGTGGGAGATGTGCTCGGTCGCTGAGGCGATCGCCCAGGGCGCGCGCTCCGAGAGCGACGTCTGGGCCGCCGCGCTCACAAGTGCTCCCGACTGGACGCCGGTGTTCTCGCCGCTCGCGCCCGAACGCTTCGCGCTCGGGTTGGAAACGGTCTACGAGGCGTATCTCGTCCACTACGGCAGGCCGCGCCTCTTCGATCCGCCGGACGCCGACGGGGCGGTACTGCTCGGCGACTACCTCTATGCCCACGGCCTTGTTCGCGTGGCGGAGGCGGGCGGCGTCCCGGCCGTCTCGGTGCTCGCCGACCTGATCGCGCGTTGCGCCGCGCTGCGCGCCGACGGTGCGGACGGCGACGGCAACGCCTGGGTCGAGGCAGCCCACGCCCTCGGTGGCTCGCCTTCGGACGACGAGATCACGAGCGCGCTCGACCTGCACTTCGCTAGAGTCGCCGCATGATTTTCGACGCCGCGAGCGAAGGCACCCACGTCATCCTCGGGATGCTCATCGTCGGCCTGATCTTCCTCGGCGTGATCATCCTCGGCGAGCTGTCGCACTGGGCCGGCCACCGCCGGGCCGAGCGCCGCCGCGCCCGCCGCCCGACCTACTAGGAGGGCTCGCCTCGACGGGGCTCGCGCCGGGCAACGGCCACTAGAACTACACTCGCCGCGTGGTCAGAGACCTGCGCGAGTGGATCGCTCTCCTGGAGCGTGAGGGGGAGCTCGTCCGCGTCTCTGCGGAGGTCGACCCGCACCTCGAGGTGACGGAGATCGTCGACCGCACCGTGCGTGCGGGCGGCCCGGCGCTCCTCTTCGAGCGGCCGAAGGGAAGCGCCATCCCGCTCCTGATCAACCAGTTCGGCACCGAGCGGCGCATGTGCCTCGCCTTCGGCGTCGAGTCGCTCGACGACGTCGCGGCGAAGCTGTCGGCGATCCTCGAGCTGCAGCCGCCGGAAGGGCTCGCCGCGAAGGTGCGCGGCCTGAAGACGCTGAAGTCGCTCGCCGACTCGCGGCCGAAGGTCGTCAAGCGCGGCGTCTGCCAGGAGGTCGTCCTGCAGGGCGACGACGTCGATCTCGGGCGGCTGCCGGTGCAGACGTGCTGGCCCGGCGACGCGGGGCCGTTCATCACGCTGCCGGCGGTGATCACGCGCGATCCGCGCACCGGCGAGCGCAACGTCGGCATGTACCGCATGCAGGTGCTAGGCCCGCGTTCGACCGCGATGCACTGGCAGATCCACAAGGACGGCCGCGCCGACTACCTCTTCACGGAGGGCCGCATGGAGATCGCGGTCGCGCTCGGGCTCGACCCGATCACCGCCTATTCGGCGAGCGCGCCGCTCCCCAAGCACATCGACGAGCTGATGGTCGCCGGCTTCCTCCGCGGCGAGCCCGTCGAGCTCGTCAAGGGTGTGACCGTCGACCTCGAGGTGCCGGCCGACGCGGAGATCGTGCTCGAGGGCTACATCGACAAGGGCGACCTCACGACCGAGGGCCCGTTCGGCGACCACACCGGCTTTTACACGCCCGCCGAGCAGTTTCCCGTCTTCCACGTCACCGCGATCACGATGCGGCAGGACGCGGTCTATCCGTCGATCGTCGTCGGCAAGCCGCCGCAGGAGGACGCGTGGCTCGGGAAGGCGACGGAGCGGATCTTCCTGCCCGCGGTGAAGATGACCGTGCCGGAGATCGTCGACTACGACCTGCCGGTCGCGGGCGCCTTCCACAACCTCGTGATCGTGTCGATCAAGAAGGCGTTCCCCGGTCACGCCCGCAAGGTGATGCACGCGATCTGGGGGCTCGGCCAGGCGATGTTTTCCAAGTGCATAGTGGTGGTGGATGAGGACGTCGACGTGCAGAACTTCAACGAAGTCGCGTGGAAAGCCTTGAACAACATCGATCCCGAGCGCGACATCCAGTTCACAATGGGCCCCATCGACTCGCTCGACCACGCATCCAGGCTGCCTAACTACGGGTCGAAGATGGGCATCGACGCCACCCGCAAGTGGTCCGCCGAAGGCTTCACCCGCCCGTGGCCCGCAATGCTCAAACAAGACCCTACCGTCGTCGCCCGCATCGACGCCCTCTGGAAGAAACTTGGCATCGAATGAAGACGATTCGGAACCTGCTCGTTCTCATCGCTCTGGGCGTCGTTGCATCGGCACAGTCGAACTCCAACTCCTCGGCCGAGCAGCGCTACTTCAACCTCGAAGATAGCGTCCAGAATCGAGTAGATCTATCGAACGTGGAGCTTGCTGCCTTGGCAAACGACGATCTCATGCGAACACTTCGCCCGGACCCTTCCATGCCGAAGCTCACCCAGGAAGGAATCGAGGCGACAGTGGTTCATCTCTGCGGCTCGGGCGAGCGAGATCTCATTGCTATAGGCAAT
>PLDP01000053.1 GCA_003136795.1 Actinomycetota bacterium | reverse complement strand
CCGCCGTACATGCCCGAGTGCAGGTCGCGCTCGCCGGTTCGAAGCGTGACGTGGAAGTACGCCATCCCGCGTGTCGCGACGTTGAATGCCGGGACGTCGCGGCGGATCATGCCGCTGTCGAAGATGATCGCCGCGTCGGCGCCGCGTTCGTCGGCCTCGAGGAACTCGACGATCGAATGGCCGCCGGTCTCCTCTTCGCCGTCGCAGCAGAAGCGAACGTTCACCGGAAGCTCGCCTGCGCGCGCGAGCTCACGCGCGGCGGCGAGCAGCATGTAGAGCTGGCCCTTGTCGTCGACGGTGCCGCGGCCGTACAGGTAGTCGCCGCGGATCTCCGGCTCGAACGCGTCGCTCTCCCACAACTCGAGCGGGTCCGGCGGCTGCACGTCGAAGTGGCCGTAACAGATGACGGTCGGTGCGCTCTCGGCGCCGTGCGAGGCTCTGATCTCGCCGATCGCGAGCGGCTGGCCGTGCCAGTCGATCACGTCGCACTCGCCGCCCGCCTCGCGGATCAGGGAGCACACCCAGTCGGCGGCCTGCTTGACGTCGGCCGCGTGCGCGGTGTCCGCGCTGATCGAAGGGATGCGGAGGAACTCCGCGAGCTCGTCGAACCATGGTTCAGCCATCGCGGACGAGCGTACCAACCTGGTTTCCGCGAAGCGGAACCAGGTTGACGTCTTCGACGAGCCGAACCTCGCTCACACACGCGTCAGACATGAACCTGGTTNNGCCAGGGCGCGCAGTTTCTTCAGGCCCTGGTTCTCGATCTGGCGGATTCGCTCGCGGGTCACCTGGAACGTCCGGCCGACCTCGTCGAGCGTGCACGGCTGCTCGCCGTTCAGCCCGTAGCGAAGCTCGAGCACGCGGCGCTCGCGGTGGTTGAGCGCTCCGAGGCACTTGGTGAGCGCCGCGGCGCGGAACGCGGTGTCGGCGGCCTCGTCGGGCGGCGGGGTGTGCTCGTCCTCGAGGAACTGGCCGAACTCCGACTCCTCCTCGTCACCCACCGGCTTCTCGAGCGACACCGGCGTCTGCGACGTGCGGCGAATCGACTCGACTTCCTCGACCGTCATGTCGAGGTCGACCGCGATCTCCTCGTTCGAGGGCTCGCGACCGCGCTCGGCGCGCAGCTTGCGCTCCGTGCGCATGATCTTGTTCAGCTTCTCGACGACGTGGACCGGCATGCGGATCGTCCGCGCCTTGTCGGCGAGCGCCCGCGCGACCGCCTGGCGGATCCACCAGGTCGCGTAGGTCGAGAACTTGTAGCCCTTGCGCCAGTCGAACTTCTCGGCGGCGCGCACGAGCCCGATCGTCCCTTCCTGGATCAGGTCGAGGAACGGGAGCCCTTGGTTGCGGTAGCGCTTCGCGATCGAGACGACCAGGCGCAGGTTCGCCTCGACCATCTCCTGCTTCGCTCGATGGTCGCCGCTCTCGATGCGTTTCGCGAGCTCGACCTCCTGCGCGGCCGTCAGCAGGTCGACCTTGCCGACGTCCTTCAGGAAGAGCTGCAGCGAGTCGGCGGAGAACTCGAGGTCGACGGGCTCCTCGACCTCTTCCGCCTGAGCGGCGTAGAAGTCGGCCGCTGCATCCTCGGCGACGTCGAGCGGCGTGACCTCTTCGTCTGCGACGGCTTCGACCACGACCTCGACTTCGATCCCTTCCTCGAAGTCGGTTCCCACAACGTCGATCTCGTTCTTGCTCACTGGCCCCCCTCGATGACCGAGCATCGCCTGACCGGATGCGGCACTGTGGCAGGAGAATCGGACGGACGCCATAGGCCGCTCGGCTCATCTTTTCGTGCTGCTAGTCCCACCTGGCACAAGACCCCGTAAGAACGTGCTCGATTGACGACCCAGCGTACTCCTCGGATTCAGCTTTCGCGCGAGCCGAAACTCCTTCACGGCCTGGTCTCGCTGGCCGGTCCACGCAAGCAGCAGACCCAGGTGGTAGCGCACCGACTGACTGTGCGGGAAGCGCTTCACGAGCGGGCCGAGCCTTGAGAACGACGCCGAGAGATTGTCCTCGTTGAACCGACCGACCGCCGCTGCGACCTGTGCCTCGTCGTCCCCTGGATGGAGGCGCGCGGCGCGCGCGTAGAGCTTCTCGGCCGAATGCTGCTTGCCGCGCCGCTGGAGCAGCACGCCCTGGATGAGCAGCGGGTCGTTGCCCTGCGGCTCGAAGATCGGGTAGCCCTGCTGGAAGAACTGCGGATGCAGGATCGTGTCGGCCTGGATCTCGTAGTAAGTGTCGTAGCCCGCTTTCTTGGCCTGGCGAAACGCCTGCTCGGCGTCGTCCACGTAGCCGGCGCAGAAGAGGGCTGTGCCGAAGTTGAACTGGACGACCGGATCGTTCGGCGCCCGCAGGGACAGCGGCTCCAGCAGCTCGGCCGCCTGCTTCGGCGGCTTGGCGAGAGCGCTCCGCACGGCGGCCACGTTCCGTGAGGGCACGCCCGGGACGATCAGCGCCTTGGGGCGCTGCTTGCACTGGGCGACCGGCTGGACGGGATCCTGGCGGGTCGCCAGGACGACCCCCGCGACCACTCCCGCCACCACGACCGCGATGACCGCAACGAGCAGCCTGACGCGTTTCACCGCCGACATCGCGCGCAACGTAGCTGGAAATAGCCGAGCACCCGCTACCGTTTATGAAGTCATGACCACCTATCGCGAACTGCTGCAGCGGACCAAGGGCGAGATCTCCGAGCTCGACGCCAAGACGGCGAAGGAGACGCCCGAGGGGATCTGGGTCGACGTGCGCGAGGCCGACGAATGGCAGGAAGGCCACCTTCCCGGCGCCGTCCACGTCCCGCGCGGCTACCTCGAGAGCCGCATCGAAGGAGTCGCTGCCGACAAGACCCAGCCGGTGATCGTCTACTGCGCCGTCGGGAACCGCTCGGCGTTCGCCGCGAAGACGCTTCAGGAGCTCGGCTACGAGCACGTCCATTCGCTCGCAGGCGGCTTCACCGACTGGAAGCGCAACGGGCTCGAGATCGTGCTGCCGCGCACGCTGTCGCCCGAGAAGCGCACGCGCTACTCGCGCCACCTGCTGATCCCCGAGATCGGTGAAGAGGGTCAACTGAAGCTGCTCGACTCGAAGATCCTGCTGATCGGCGCCGGCGGCCTCGGCTCGCCCGCATCGCTCTACCTCGCCGCGGCGGGCATCGGGACGATCGGCATCGTCGACGCCGACATCGTCGACGAGACGAATCTGCAGCGGCAGATCGCGCACTCGCTCGACACGCTCGGCACGCCGAAGGTCGACTCCGCGAAGCGTGCGATCGAGGCGCTCAACCCCGACGTGAACGTCGTCACCTACCGCGAGCGCCTGACCTCCGAGAACATCGACCGGATCCTCGACGACGGCTGGGACCTAATCGTCGACGGCGCCGACAACTTCCCGACGCGCTACCTCGTCAACGACGCATCTGTGTGGCGGAACATCCCGGTCGTGCACGGCTCGATCTATCGCTTCGAGGGCCAGGTGACCGTCTTCAAGCCGCACGAGGGGCCGTGCTACCGCTGCCTCTTCCCGGAGCCGCCGCCGCCCGAGCTCGCGCCGTCGTGCGCCGAGGGCGGCGTGCTCGGCGTGCTGCCAGGGATCGTCGGCACGCTGCAGACGAACGAGGCGATCAAGCTCGCGGCGCAGATCGGCGAGCCGCTCGTTGGACGGCTGCTGCTGCTCGACGCGCTCGCGACCGAGTTCACCGAGGTGAAGATCGAGCGCCGCGCCGACTGCCCCGTCTGCGGCGACCACCCCACGATCACCGAGTACATCGACTACGTGGAGTTCTGCGCCAAATGAGTGTTGTGAGAGTTCCTCCGGTGCTGCGGAGCGAAGCCGGTGGCAAGCGTGAGGTCGAAGCCTCGGGCGCGACCGTGCGCGAGCTGCTCGAGGACCTGGCGCGCCGCATCCCGGCGCTCGGCTCGCGCGTCTACGGCGACGGCGAGATCCAGTCGTTCGTGAACGTCTACGTCGACGGCGAGGACGTACGCACTCGCAACGGGCTCGACACGCCCGTGCGCGATACGAGCACGGTGATTCTCCTACCGGCGATGGCCGGTGGTTGCTAGCTCGCTGCTCGACCTGATCGGGAATACCCCGCTGGTCGAGCTCCAGGCGCTCTCGCCGCCGGGCCGCACGATCTACGTGAAGCTCGAAGGGCAGAACCCGACGGGCTCGATCAAGGACCGCGTCGCGCTCGCGATGGTCGAGGCGGCAGACCTGGAGCCGGGGCAGGANNATCATCGACTCGCCCGGCGAGGAGGGCTCGAACGGCGCCGTGCGCATGGCGCAGGAGATCGCCGAGCGCGACGACCGCTACGTGATGCTCTTCCAGTACGCGAACGAGGCGAACCCGCGCGCGCATTACGAGGGGACGGGCATGGAGATCGCGCGCGATCTCGCGCGGGTCGACGCGCTCGTCGCAGGCCTCGGCACCGGTGGGACACTGATGGGCACGGGCAAGCGGCTGCGCGAGGCGTTCCCGAACGTGCAGATCGTCGCGGCCGAGCCGCTGCCGGGCGATCCCGTCATGGGCCTGCGCTCGCTCGAAGACGGCTACGTGCCGCCGGTGCTCGACGTCACGCAACTCGACCGCAAGCTGCTCGTCTCGAACACCGAGGCCGCCGCCGCGGTGCGGGTGCTGCTCGAGCGCGAGGGGCTGTTCGCCGGCGTCTCGGCCGGCGCGGTCGTGCACGTCGCACGGCGCATCGCAGACGAGCTGCCCGAGGGCTCGGTGGTCGTCGCCGTGCTCGCAGACGGCGGCTGGAAGTACCTCTCCGCACCGTTTTGGAGCGGCGAGGAGATCGACGAGGCGGTGCTCTGGTGGTAGTCCCCGCCGCGATTCGCGAGGAGCTGCGCGCGCATGCCGCCGCAGAGGCGCCGAACGAATGCTGCGGCCTGCTTCTCTTCCGCGACGGCGTTGCAGAGCGCTACGAGCGCGGCCGGAACGCGCTCGCCTCGCCCTACCGCTATGAGCTGGAGATCGACCCGAGCCTCTGGTTCCTCGAGGACGACGGCTACGAGCTCGCGGTCTTCCATTCGCATCCCGAGACCGAGCCGATTCCGTCGAGGACCGACCGGGAACTGGCCGGCCTCTGGTCCGGCCGGCCGTTCCTGATCTACGGCTTGAAGCTCGACGAGCTGCGCGCGTGGCGGATCGCCCGTGACGGCGTCGAGGAGCTTCCGCTCTCGAC
>PLDP01000005.1 GCA_003136795.1 Actinomycetota bacterium | reverse complement strand
GGTCCGCTTCGCGCGGCTGAACCTGATCGAAACGTGGCCGATGGCACACCCGTTCCAGGTGATCATGTGCCGCAACGTCATGATCTATTTCGACAAGGATGTGCAGCAGCGCCTCGTCCAGCGATTCTGGGAGCTGCTCGTGCCTGGCGGCCACCTCTTCGTGGGACACTCGGAGAGCCTCACCTCACTTAAGCACCGGTTCAGCTACGTGCAGCCGGCGGCGTACGTGAAGTAGCATGATCGGAGCAGCCTCCGCATCCAAGCTGGTCGTCGGCGTCGCCGACCTGAAGACATCCGCGAACCCGGAGGATGTCGTGATCACCTACGCCCTCGGCAGCTGCCTTGGCATCATCGCGCACGATCCCGTCGCACGTGTGGGCGGGCTCGTGCACGTGATGACACCGAGTTCGACGCTCGACCCGTTGCGCGCGTTGCGGGCACCGGCCACGTACGTCGACAGCGGCGTCAATCTGCTCATCGACGAGTGCCTGCGGCTCGGCGCGCAGAAGTCACGGATCGTGCTCGTCGCTGCCGGCGGCGCCGAACGCGGGGACGGCAAGAGTGACATGTTCCAGATCGGCCGCCGCAACTTCGTCGCGTTGCGCCAAGTCCTGTGGAAACTCGGAATCATTCTCCGCCGGCACGACGTCGGCGGGAACAAACCGCGCACCATGTCGCTCGCCATCGGCAGCGGCGAGGTGAGCATCATTGCCACCGGAAATGTCGCCCAGCGACCTGCCGCCTGACGTAGTGACCGGGACAGATGGCGCGGCCCAACGGCCGCTCGACTTCCTGATTGTGGACGACAGCGCAGTCATGCGCGCCGTCATCAGCAAGCTCGTGCGCATGAGCGGCTTGCCGGTGGGAGAAATCCATCACGCGGCCGACGGCGCGGAGGCGCTGGCCGTGCTCGAGTCGCACTCGGTGGATCTTGCGACGGTCGACATCAACATGGCGGGAATGTCGGGCGACGAGCTCGTCCGGCGACTGCGCGCGAATCCGGCGACCGCGGCCCAGCGCGTGTTGATCATCTCGTCGGAGCGCCGCGAGGAACGCACGCGCGAGATCGAGGCGAGCGGCGGAGGCTTCCTGCAGAAGCCATTCGACGCGGAGACGCTGCGCGCCGCGGTGCTGCGCGTGCTGGAGATTCCCGATGCCTGAGGCGATCCAGGATGTCCTCGCCGGCGCGACGCAGATCGCGCTCGAAACGACTGCGTTCCTGTTCGCGGAGCCCGGCGTTCAGCCAACCGATGACGCCGCCGTCGCGCCGCCGCCTTTCGTGTCAACCGTGGAGTTCGTGGGCGCCCGGTCGGGCGCGCTCCGCGTCGAGTTCCCGGCGCGCCTGCTCCCGGTGCTCGCTGCGAACGTGCTTGGCGAGGATGCGTCGCCGAACGACGAGACGCAGCGCGACGCGCTGGGCGAGCTCGCGAACATCATCTGCGGCAATGTCTTGCCGGCATTCGACCCCGGCGGGAAATACTCCATTGGTCCGCCGGCGGTCGTAAACGGCGCGCCGGCGGCGTTCGGCGCCGGCGCCGTGTGCGTCGCGTCGACCGAATTGCAGGTCGAGGGCGAACGCGTCGGGGCCTCGCTCTGGCTTCGCGCTCCCGGCTCCGCGGAAACCTCCGCGTGATACGCGTCCTCGTCGTCGACGATTCCGCGGTCGTGCGAAAGGTCCTCACGGAGGAGCTCTCGCGTTACGCAGACATCGAGGTCGTCGGCAGCGCCGTCGATCCGTACGTCGCGCGGGAGAAGATCGTGCGCCTGCGCCCCGACGTCATCACGCTCGACATCGAGATGCCCCGAATGGACGGCCTCTCGTTCCTCGAGAAACTGATGGTGCACTTTCCGCTTCCCGTGATCGTGGTGAGCTCGCTCGCGCCGCGAAACAGCGAAGCGGCGATACGCGCGCTGTCGCTCGGCGCGGTAGATGTCATCGCGAAGCCGGGAGCGTCCTATTCGGTGCCGGAGGTCGGACGCGATCTCGTACGCGCAATTCGGGCGGCGGCGGTCGCGCGCATCGTGAAACGCGTGGACGAGAGCGCGAACGCGGCATTGGCGCCACCGGCGCCGCTCGGGCTGAAGACCACGCACGCCGTGCTCGCGATCGGCGCCTCTACCGGAGGCACCAAGGCGATCGAAACCGTCTTGACGCGCATGCCGGCGGACAGCCCGGCCACGCTGGTCGTGCAGCACATGCCGCCGGGCTTCACGCGGTCGCACCGCTACCCCGTCGTCTACCTGCTGCACGGCATGCCCGGAACGCCGACGGAGTACCTCGACGGCACCGATCTCGCGAACTGGGCGGACACCGAGATCGACGGCGGCTCGGTCCGGCCGTTCATCGCCGTGCTGCCCGCAGCCGGCCCGGACGCGGGCTACAACGGCGAGTGGGCCGGCTCGATCGCCGCGGCTCTCGTGCACGAGATCGTGCCGTTCGTCGATGCGCACCTCCCGACCATCGCAACGCCCGCGGGCCGCGTGATCGCCGGCGTATCGGCAGGTGGCTTCGGAGCGGTCGACATCGCCCTGCGGCATCCGGGCCTTTTCGGCACCGTCGAGGCGTGGTCTGCGTACTTCTCACCGTTGCACGACGGGCCGCTCAAGCATGCGTCGCGGCGGGTGCTGGCGGCGAACGACCCGACAAAGCTCGTTCCCGCGCTCGCGGCGACGCTGCGCCGCGACAAGATGCGCTTCTTCCTCTCGACCGGGCCGGGCCACAGCCACTGGATCAAGCCGCAGCAGACCGTCGCCTTCACGCGCGAACTGCGGCAGGCCGGCGTGACGACGAGCTACCACGCCTATGCGAACGCCAAAGGCGAATGGCGCGCGCAGTTCGACACCGGGCTCTCCTGGGCGCTCCGAACCGGATAACGGGTTTCGTGCGCAACGTGCAGGTTTTCTCGCAGAGAGCCTCTTGCGCATCACAAGCGATCCGACATACATTGCGGATCCCGCCGGGCGCGGAGCGCAAGTAGGTCGAAGCCGCACCAAGCGGTCGTGACGGACGCAAGTCTTGATCGGTCGGTAGGTGAGGTGGACGAAAGCGCCACCGACCCGGTGGGATTTTTTTATCTCTTTTTAGATCGCGGGGAAGCCGGGCGTCGAGAGCACGCGCTCGTCGGCGAGGATCGTCATCGCCGCATAGCCTCGAGGCAGCCGGGCCGTCCAGTGGGGCCCGGCCTCTCCCATCGCGAAGGCAGCCGTCGCATAGGCATCGGCGGTCGCAAGCTGCGGGCCGGTGACCGTCACCGACAGGACACCCACGGGTGGCTTCGCGGTGTGCGGATCGATGACGTGGTCGCCGCGCTCATAGGTTCCAGAGGTCGCCACCGCGAGGTCGTTCGCCTCGACGACCTTGGCGATCTGGTCGCGGAGCAACGGATGCTGGATGCCGACGCGCCAGCGGTCGTCGGGCAGCGCGCCGCCGCGCAGCACCATGTCGCCGCCGGCGTTCACCGCGTAGTTCCGTGCGCCACCCTCGTCGAGGATCGCTCCGGCCCGGTCGACCGACCAACCCTTCACGAACCCTGACGGGTCGACGAGACCCGGGAGCGGCGCGCGCGCGTCGAAGTAGCCGCCGGTCTCCTGCCGCAGCTCCTCGCAGCGGTCGAGCACCTCGCGCACCGTTTCGTGCGCGTCTGCGAGCTCCAGCTCGCCGCGGTTGATGCGGCTGATCTCGCTGTCTGCCTTGTAGGTGCTGAACGTCGCGTCGACGAACCGCAGCCAGTCGAACACCCGGTCGAAGACGGCGTCGTCGACATCCTGGTCGCGAACGTCGACGACGACCGGCATGCCCATGACGTGCTCGACCCTCGTCGTCACCAGACCCGGGCGGCCAGGATCGCCGACTGAAGCGACTGATCGAAGCCCTGGCTCGTGTACGTGGCACCGGAGATCATGTTGATGCCCGTGCTCTGAGCCTGCAGCGTCTCCTGAATGAGGTACGGCAGCGCCTGCTGGTTGATGAGGATCGAGCGGCCGGTGTGGTTCGGGAACACGGGCACGGTGACGGAGGTGATCCGACGCAGCACCGTCTTCTTCTTCGTCTTGACCACCGTGGTCGTCGTCTTCTTGACGACGATCGTCACCTGCACCTCACCCCACCGGTCCGCGGATCCGGGGGCGCCGGTGAAGGACTTGGTCGCGACGACGATCTTCTTCTTCGGAATCGTCTTCTGAGCCGCGGCCGAGGCCCAGGCGTTGACGCTCGGCACGGCAAGCGCGGTGACGGTGAGTGCGATCGTGAGGGCTTTGCGCATGGTTCCTTTCTAGACGAGTGCGAAGCGTTCGGCATGGACGTTCCGCCGCGGCACATGAGCACGGCGGAGATTCTTGTGGATGGCGTCGATCATCGCGGGCGGCCCGCACAGGAAGACATCGCGCTCTGCGATGTCGGGCACGAGCTCGAGCAGGTGCGACGGTGAGAGAAGATCGCGGCCGTCGCCGCGGTGGTCGCCGACGACGAAGTGCACCGTCGCGTGCCCGTCGGCGACGAGCCGCTCGAGCTCGTCGCGGAAGACCACGTCGGCTTCCGAGATGACGCGGTAGAGCACGATCGCATCGCCGTGCATGCGCTCGAGGAGCGCCCGGATCGGCGTGATCCCGATCCCGCCCGCGATCAGCACCGCCTTGTCGCGGCGCCGCAGATCCTCGGTGAAGACGCCGAGCGGCCCCTCCGCAACGACGCGCGTGCCCGGCTTGACGTCGGCGAGGCGCGCCGAGTGGTCGCCGAGCGCCTTGACGGTGATGCGCAGCGACCGGCCGTCGGGTGCGGCAGAGAGCGAAAACGGATGCGCGCTCCACCAGCGGTGCCGGTCGAGGAACCGCCAGAGGAAGAACTGCCCGGGGCGCGCGTGCAGCCCGTCGAGGTTGCGCCCGGTGATCGTGAGCGACACGACGCCCGGCGCTTCCTCCTTCACGTCTGAGACGCGCAGCCCGTGGCGGAACGCGGCGAACGCAGGGGCGACGACGC
>PLDP01000156.1 GCA_003136795.1 Actinomycetota bacterium | reverse complement strand
GTCGTCTCGCTCAAGGGGGCCCGCTCGGTCGACATCGCAGCCGCCCAGCTCCTCGTGCGCGAGCGCGGGCTCTGCATCGATCTGCCGGAGGCGCCGCCGTTTGGCGCCGCGCCGCTCGACCTGGTCGCACGCTCGCGCGTCGCAGCGGCCCTCAATCCGGAGCTCTGCGGCCGGCTCGCGGCTGCGCTGCTCGGCTGAGGCGCTACCCTCGAAGCGTGGCCACTCACGAAGAGATCCTCGCTGCGCTCGGTCGCGTGATCGACCCGGAGCTGCGCCGCCCGGTGACCGAGCTCGACATGGTGCGCGACGTCACGATCGACGGCTCCGAGGTCTCGGTCACGATCGCGCTGACCGTTGTCGGCTGCCCGCTTCGCTCGAGCTTCGAGGATCAGGTCGCCGAGCACATCGGCACGCTGCCCGGCGTTTCGCAGGTCACGCTCCACTTCGACGTGATGTCGCCGGACGAGCGCGCCGCGCTGACGACGAAGCTGCGCGGCAGCGCCGAGACGAAAGGCATCAAGCTCTCGCCGAAGACCCGCGTGCTCGCCGTGGCGTCCGGCAAGGGCGGCGTCGGGAAGTCGTCGCTGACCGTGAACCTGGCAGCCGCGCTGGCGGCGATGGGCCGCGAGGTCGGGATCCTCGACGCCGACATCTACGGCCACTCGATCCCGCATATGCTCGGCATCGCGCAGAAGCCGGTGGTCGTCGACAAGATGATCGTCCCGCCGGTCGCGCAGGATCTGCGGCTGATGTCGATCGGGTTCTTCCTCGACGACAACCAGCCCGTGATGTGGCGTGGCCCGATGTTGCACCGCGCGCTCGAGCAGTTCCTGCAGGACGTGCACTGGGGCGAGCTCGACGTGCTCGTCGTCGACATGCCGCCGGGAACGGGTGACGTCTCGATCTCGCTCGGCCAGCTGCTGCCGCGGGCGGAGGCGATCATCGTCACGACGCCGCAGCCGCTCGCGCAGGAGGTCGCGTCGCGCGCCGCGGTGATGGCGCAGAAGACCGGGATGCGCGTCGTCGGCGTGATCGAGAACATGACGTCGGAGATGTTCGGCTCGGGCGGCGGCGCGCGCCTCGCCGCCGAGCTCGGCGTGCCGATGCTCGGCAGCGTCCCGCTCGACGCTCGCGTGCGCGAGGCCGCGGATGCAGGCGTTCCGCTCGTCACGAGCGATCCGGAGTCCGAGCCCGCGCTGGCGATCGTCGAGCTTGCGCGCGCGATCGATGCGAGCCGCGCCGGCGGGTTCACCCGCACGCTGCCGCTTGTCTCGTAGAGCGGCTGGGATGGCGGCGGCCGCGTTCTTCGATCTCGACCGCACGGTGATCCGGCGCTCGTCGGTGCTGGCGCTCGCCGGCACGTTCCGGCGACGCGGGCTCATCTCGCGACTCGATCTCGCCAAGTCGGCGTTCTGGCAGGCGCTCTTCGCTGCGCGCGGCGCGAGCCCCGAGCGCGTCCGAGTCGCGACCGAGAGCGGGATGAAGGTGCTCGCAGGCTTCCCGGTCGAGGACCTGCGCAGGCTTGTCGGCGACGCGATGGAGCCGGTGTTGCGCCCGCTCGTCTACGACGAGCCGCTGAACCTCTTGCGCCGGCATCGCGAGCGCGGCGAGAAGGTGTTTATCGTCTCGGCGACGTTGCAGGAGATCGTCGAGCACATCGCAGACGATCTCGGCTTCGACGGTTCGGTCGGCTCGACGTGCGAGATCGTCGACGGGGTCTACACCGGCCGCTCGCTGCGCGCGGTGCACGGCGAGGGCAAGGCGCAAGCCGTGCGCGAGCTCGCCGCTGCCGAAGGCCTCGACCTGGCGGCGTGCACCGCGTACTCGGACTCCTACAGCGACGTCCCCTTCCTCGAGGCGGTCGGGCATCCCGTCGCCGCGAATCCGGACCGCAAGCTGCGGCGGCTCGCGCACGACCGGGGCTGGCCGGTGCTGGACTTTGCGGCCTGAGGAGGCGCGGCCGCGGCTCGCGGCGCTCGGCTTTCGCGACGAGGACGTCGAGACGCTCGCCGCGCATTTCCTCGATGCGGAGGCGCACGGCCAGCCGAGTCACGGGCTCGCGCGGATCGAGTGGCTCGAGTCGTGGGAGGCGCTCGACACCGGCGCGCGCCCGCAGCGCGTCGTCGCCGAGCCGGGGTACGAACGCTGGGACGGCGCGGGCGCGCTCGGCTACCTCACTCTCGCGGCCGTCGTCGCGACCCAGCTCGCAGCGCCGCCCGCACAGCCGCGCCTCGTCGTTTGCTCTCACACGTTTCCCACCGGCACCCTTGGCTACTGGGCCCGGCAGCTCGCAGAGGGCGGGCTCGTGGCGCTCCTGACCGCCACCTCGCCCCGGCGCCTGCCGCCGCCCGGGGGCGGCAAGCCGCTGACCGGCACGAACCCCCTTGCCGTCGCGATCCCCTCGAGCGACGGCAGGCCGGTCGTCTCGGACGTCTCGATGGGCGCAGTGACGCACGGCGACGTGCTCGCGGGGCGCGCCAGGCCCGAGGAGCTCGTCCCGTTCGGTGGCCCGCAGGCCCACAAGGCGTTTGCTCTTGCGGTCGGGCTGCAGCTCTTCGTCGACGCACTCGACCCGGAGGACGGGTTCGGCGCCGTGCTGCTCGTCGCTTCGCCCGAGGCCGACCCGGTGCCCGCGTTCCGGGACCTGGCCGCGGGGGCACGGCTGCCGGGCGACCGCTAAGCGGGAAAGCCGGGCTCGCTGCGAATCGCGGCGAAGTCGGAATCGCGGCGCGCGTGCTCCGCCCACTTCGAGTCGAGCGCGACCGAGCGTTGCAGGTGCAGCAGCGCGTCGAGATGATGGTCGCCGCGCGCCTCCATGCAGGCGAGGTTGTAGAGCAGCGCAGCATGATCGGGGTGTTCGGCGAGCGCCTCGTCGTGGATGCGAATCGCCTCGTCCCAGTCCTCACGGTTCGCGGCCGGGACGGCGGCGAACATCGCCTCCCACGCCGACACCTCGTACGGCGCGCCCGGCTTGCCGCCGAGCGCGAGCACGACCGTGTCCGCGTCGATCGCAACGGCGCCGCGCTCGAGTGACGGATCGCTGACGAAGACGAGTTGTCCCGCCGTGAGCTCGTGCTCGTTCCCGTCGACGGTGAAGAGCGCGCGGCCGCGCAGGACGAGGTAGATCTCCTCGTGGCCGAGTTGCCTCTCCGAGTGCGTCTCGACCACCGGCGAGCCCGCCTCGAGCGGCGTGTAGGCGTTGACGCCGAAGGCGCGGATGTCAAAGCGACGCCGGATCGGCCGCCACACGAACCCGTCGGGCATCTCGATTCGGTCGAGCTCGTCGATGTGCACGGTCTTCATCGCGTGAGCTCCTGCCAGCGGGGGTCCTCGCGCAGCCGGTCGAGGTCGGAGTCATGCTCGAGATACGGGGCCACCACGTCGGGCGCCGCGTCGACGACGCGGCGCAGGCTGTCGAACGCTGCGTCGAGGTCGCCGAACCGCGCTTCGAAGCACGCGAGGTTGTAGCTGCCTTCCCAGCCGTTCTCGGCGGTCGTCTGCATGATCGCGCGCCCGGCGTCGACCTCCCCCGCCTGCGCCATGTTGAACGCGACGACGACGTCGTCCCAGCCGTGCGAGACGAACGGCTCGCCGACGGTCGCCCCGACCGCGAGCACGACAGTGTTCGGCTCTTCGGCGATCGCGGTTCGCAGCTCGCCCGGCAGGACGTAGAGGAGCGTGCCCGCCGGCGCGTCGACGGCTTGGCCGTCGACGGTGAACGTCGCGCGGCCGCGCACGACGGCGTACAGCTCCTCGTTCCCGCTGTCCTCTTCGTGCTCCGGGACGACTCGCTTGCCGACCTCCGCCGTCCAGCAGTTCGCGCCGAAGGCGCGGAGGCCGAGCCGGCGCCGCAGCGGCATCAGCCGCGAGTCGCCGTGGTTCGGGCTCGCATACGCGCCGAGCTCGTCGACCGAGAGGATCTCGTAGCCGTCGCTCATGTTCCCCGCAGCTGCTCGAGCACGACCGGGTCGATCCGCGCCACGCCGTCGACGCGCTCTTCCAGATTCTCGGTGCCCGCCCAGTCGCCGAGCGCGCGCTCGAGCTCGGCGTCGTAGCCGAGAGCGTGCAGGCGGGCGACGAGCTCCGCCCGCAGCGTGTCGTCGACCTCGATCCAGTCGGCATCGGGTGTGCGGCCGAAGAGGAGCCAGTGGAGGCGATAGATGCGCGCGAGCTCGTCGACGGGCTGCTCGTGATCATCCACGCGCAGCTCGACGAGGAGGTCGCTGAGCCGCGCATAGCCGCCGTCGCGTTCGACGACGAGGAGCGCGGCCGACTGCTGGCCGCGCCGGTCGCCGCCGGCGGCCTGCGCCGCAGCGAGGCATGCGAGGAGACGCTCCGCCAGCGGCTGTCCCGCCGTGGCGTCGAACGTCGTCGGCAAGCGCTGCGACGGTCTCCTCGCCGACGAGGATGTTTCCCTGCGCCGCGAAGCACGGACCGGTCAGGCCGCCCGCCCAGTCCATGCACTCGCTGCCGGTGAAGCTCGCGCTCTCGCCGCGGCCGTCGACGATGCCGAGCTGGCGATGGTCACGGCCGTCGTCGGCTGCGGTCAGCCGGTCGACCACCTCCTGGGCGCCCAACCCGTCGCGGAGCAGCGCGAGCCCGTCCGGGCCGTAGCGCGGATTGGCATAGGCCTGCGTCGCGATCGCGCCGACGCTCGGCTCGGCCCACGGGACGACCGAGCCGACGGCGAGGAACTTCGACTGTGTCGCGACGCCCCACTGGCCCGCCTCGAGGTCGCAGGCCGCGATCGAGTAGGTCGCGACGACCGGGGCCCGTCTAGCCATAGGTCAGCTCCGTGAGGTCGAGCTCGAGCAGGGCGGGATCGGTGACGAGCGCGCAGGCGACCTCGGGACGCGAGAGCGCCGCCTTCACCTCCTCGGGCGTGCCGGCCCGGATCACGACCGGACGGCCCTGGTCGTGTGCGGCCTGGAGCGCGTCGACCTCGATCGCGTCCAGCACGAGCGCGTCGCCGAGCTCCAGCTCGCCCGCGAGCGCGATCTCGGGGACGCGCCTTCCGGTTGCTCCGAACCAGCGCTCTCTCAAAGCTCGACCGTGTCGCCGGGCTCGATCCGGTCGACCTGCGACTTGGTGAGCTGGGCGAGCGCATCGGGCGTGCCGGTGAGCAGGGGGAACGTTCCCCAGTGGCACGGCACGCAGCGCGGGTTGCCGAGCAGCTCCAGTGCGAGCGCCGCCTGCTCGGGGCCCATCGTGTAGTGGTCGCCGATCGGCAGCACAGCCACCTGTGGCGCGTAGAGCCGCGCGATCAGCTGCATGTCGCCGAAGACGCAGGTGTCGCCGGCGAAGTAGACCGATGTGCGTTCGGCGCGGACGACGATGCCGGCGGCCTCGCCTGCGTACGTGCCGTCAGGCGCCGAGCTCGAATGAAATGCGTTTGTCATCGTGAACCGCACGCCGTCGATCTCGATGGTGCCGCCCTTGTTGAACGCCACGAGATCGTCGCCCGAGAGACCGTTCGAGGAGAGCCACCCCATCAGCTCGACCATCCCGATCACTTTGCAGCCGAGCTTCGGTTGCAGCGCGATCGCGTCGCCGACGTGATCTCCGTGCCCGTGGGTGATCACGATCACATCTGCGCGTTCCGGCTCTCGCTCGGAATCGGGGCAGGTCGGGCCGCTCAGCCACGGGTCGACGTAGATGCGCTTGCCGCCGTCGGTGTCGAGACGGAAGGACGCGTGCCCCAGCCATGTCAAAGTCGCCATAGTCACGCTCCTTTTCGCCTGGGTTCCGGACGGCATGAGCATAGAAGGACCGTCCGGCCCGAGGGCGAAGCTAGTTGCTCGTGGGACGCCGAGCGCTTCCAGCCTTCCTCGCCGCTCTAGCCGCGGTGGCGGATGCGCGCGGAGCGCACGGCCTCGCTTTCGACGCGCTGCTCACCGCGGTTCCCTGCACGGCCGTCACCGCGCTCGTCTGCTTCGGCGACTACCTCGAGCACCGGGAGGGCACGCTGGGCGGGCTCCAGTCGGCGCTCTGGGGCCTTGCGCTCGCACTCGTCGTGCTCTCGTGTGCCGCCCGCTCGCCTGCCACGCAGACCCACACGCTGCCGCCCCTGGGCGCATCGGCGCTGCTGGCGTGCCTGGGCGTGTTCGGGATCAAGCTCGTGATCGCCGGCGTCCCGCACCTGCGGCGCCTGGCGCTGCACCCCGCGAAACCGTAACCTGGTTGCCGGCGAAGCCGGAACCAGGTTGCCGTCTTACTCGGTTCGAGCTGCATCAGACGTGAACCTGGTTCCGCTGCGCGGAAACCAGGTTCAGAGCGGCAGCGCGGCCGCGGCGGAGCGGGCCACGTCGATCAGCGGCTGTACGGCGAAGAACGAGCCGACCGTCACCGCGACGCAGATCAGCACGCCGAGGCCGAGCAGGAGCTCCCGCGGCGGCGAGCCGCCCGCCGGTGCGAGCTGGAGCTCCGCCGCATCGCGGAAGTACATCGCCCGCACGATGCCGAGGTAGTAGTACGCCGAGATCATCGTCGCGATCACGCCGGCGACGATCAGCCACCAGAACCCGTGGTCGTAGGCGGCGGCGAAGACGTAGAACTTGCCGATGAACCCGCCGGTGAGCGGGAAGCCGAGCATGCCGAGCATGAAGACCCACATCGAGACCCCGAGGAACGGGCGCTCCCAGCCCAGCCCCGCGAGGTTCTGCAGGGTCACGGGCACGCCCAACTCGCGCTCGCGCGCCGCGACGACCGCGAACGCGCCAAGCGACATCGCTGAATAGGGGATGAGGTAGTACATGAGCGCTCGCTCGCCCAGCGGGCTCGCGGCGGCGATCGCGATCAGCATGAAGCCCGCGTGCGAGACGGACGAGTAGGCGAGGATCCGCTTGACGTTCCGCTGCACGAGCGCCGCGATGTTGCCCCACGCAAGCGAGATGCACGCGATCACCGCAATCGCGTAGCGCCAGAGGTGCTCGTCCTGCGGGAAGGCGGTCTCGAGCACGCGATAGGTCACGACGAGCGCTGCGATCTTCGTCGCCGACGCCATGAAGGCCGTCACCGGTGTCGGCGCGCCCTGGTAGGCGTCGGGCGTCCACATGTGGAACGGCGCCGCCGACGACTTGAACGCGAGCCCGGCGATGATCATCGCAAGGCCGACGACGAGCATCGAGGAGTGGCCGTGCCCGTAGGCGCCGATCTTGTCGAAGCCGAGCTGGCCCGTCTGGCCGTAGACGAGAGCGGAGCCGAAGAGAAGCGTCGCCGAGCCGACCGCTCCGACGACCAGGTACTTGAGCCCTGCTTCGAGCGAACCGATCAGGTCGATGTCGATCGCCGTCAGCACGTAGAGCGCGATCGAGAACCACTCGAGTCCGAGGAAGAGCGTCATCAGGTTCGACGCCTGCACGAAGAACGCCATGCCGGCGCCCGCGGCGGTGAGCAGCGCGTAGTACTCGGCGACGTGCTCGTCGCGCATCCGCTCGCGATAGGCGATCAGCACCGCGACGGCGCCGGCGCCGGCGATCAGCACCTGTGCGAGCGCGGCCCAACGGTCGCGATACAGCGCGTCGTGGACGATCGTCGTCGCGACAGGGCTCCTCACGTCGACGAGCACCGCGAAGACGAACGCGGCGACGAAGCCGGCGAAGCCGGTGGACGCAGCGACGGCCCGACGCGGCCCGGCCGGCACGAACACGGCAATCATCAGCAGCAGGGCCGCCGCGGCGAGCAACGCGAGCGACGGTGAGATCGCGAACCAGTCGACGTGCGGCTTCTGGATCACGGTGCGTACCCCGTCCAATGGACGACCTGGGCGTGGCTCGATGCGTGCCCGGAGATCAGGTTCGGCCAGGCGGAGAGCCCGAGCAGGCAGACGACGAGCGGCACGACGACGGCGAGCTCGCCGAGGCGCAGGTCGAGCGCCGAGTCCGGGACCGCCGGGCCGGGCTCCTGGTGCAGCACACCCGAGATCGCGCGCAGCATGTACATCGCCGCGAGCACGATCCCTGCCGCGCCGATCACGGCCCACACCCAGCCCTGCTGGAAGACGCCGGCCAGGATCAGGAACTCGCCGGC
>PLDP01000189.1 GCA_003136795.1 Actinomycetota bacterium | reverse complement strand
TTGCGGCGCGCCGGCTCTGGCCGGCGCGCCGCCGAGAATCCCTAGCGGTGGTGCGACTTGCGGACGCCCGCCTTGGCGGTGTCCTTCTGCGCGTTACCGGCGTTCTTCATGTTCTTGCCGCCGATCGCCGTCAGCGTGTTCACGCCACTCGTGAGCGAGCAGCGGATCTGGACGGTGTCGCCCGTCTTGTACTTGCTGTTCACGTCGGCCGACTGAGCCGACGGAATCGCGCAAGTCAGGCCGGCGACCGTGATCGAGTCGGTCGAAAGCGCCGAGATCGTGCCGTGTGCCTGGCTGGTTTCGTGAGTCGTGCCCGACGGCTTGCAGGACGTGCCGCCGACCTCGACGGCTGAGCCGCCGGAGGTGCCGCCGCCGAGCTTGCCGCTCGTGAAGCCCGATGCGGCCGCAAAGGTGGCCGACAGGTTCGCAACGAGGTTGGCGGAAGGCTGGTGTGCGCGCCCGTTCGCCAGACCGGCGATCGAGCCGTTGTCATAGACCGCGGTGTAGTTCGCGGAGGTGTTGCCACCGGACGTCTGGGCGATCTTGAGCGAACCGCTCACGACGCCGACCTCGTCGGTGGTGTTGATGACGCTGCGAGCGCTCAGGGTGATCGCTCCCGTCAGGTCCGGATCGCCCGCCGCGGCTCCGGTGTACTTGCCGTTCGTGACGACGACGGTCTTGCCATCAGTCGTGGTGCACGTACGGCTCGATGTGCTGGAGCCGGTTGCCGTGAACGTGCCGGCGACCGCGTTCGCACTCTTCGCGCCCCCGATCCCGTCAGCCACTGCATACCCGGTCGCAACGAGTGCGACGAGCAGCGCGGCAAGGTACGTCAACTTACGCATGGAATTCCTCCAGTTCGTGCTGAGATCGATTACTCACACCTTCGTGGCGGGTCGTGCGCTGCCCGCAAGAGCAACGTAAAACGGAGGTAAAGCTCCGCCTTCCCCCGCCTGGGCTACCCTCGTCCGGGGTCATGTTGCGCCGTTTCTCGACACTCGTTGTGCTGGCGGCGGCGTTCGCAGCGCCCGCGCACGCGCAGGGCACGCCGCTTCTGCCAGGCCTCACCTACGAGAAGACCGTCGAGTTCACGCCGCACGGCGCCGTCGTCCTGCATGTGCTCACCGCGCCGAGGCCGGGCGACCAGAACGGCCTCTACCAACTGGCGCCGGTGCTCGCCCGCGGGACGATGGTGGGCGGCCGCGAGAAGGTGACGCAGATGGAGAAGGACGTCTCGGCCCAGGCGACGGTCGCGGGCATCAACGGCGATCTCTTCAGCGCGACCGACGGGCACCCGGCCGGCGTGTTCATGTCGGGCGGCGTGCTCGAGCACCCGCCGGTGGGAACACGATCGTCGATCGGGGTTGACGCCGCGGGTGCGCTCCACGTCGACCGCGTGAAGTTCTTCGGGACGTGGCGGGGCACGGGACAGCGGCGGCCGCTCAACGGGTTCAACCAGGTGCCCACCCAGGGTGAGGTCGTGCTCTTCACGCCCGCGTACGGTGCGAAGGTCCCGGCGATTCCCGGCTCCGCCGAAGCGGTGCTCGACCCGTTTCCCGCGACCACGCCGAACGTCGATCTCTCCGCCGCCGTCAGCGCGGTGGGCGCGAACGGCGGCGAGACGATCCCAGCAGGCGGCGCGATCCTCCAGGCGACCGGCTCCCTCGCCGCCGCGCTCAAGGCCGAGGCGCCGTTGGGCACCCCGATCACGACCCGGTTGATCCTGCAACCCGCGTGGACCGGGATGGTCTCGGCGCTCGGCGGCGGTCCGATTCTCGTGCGGAACTCCGCGGCGATCTTCCGCTCCGGCGAGGACTTCACGAACGACCAGATCGCCGCGCGCTCACCGCGCGCAGGCATCGGCCAGCTCGCCGACGGCCGCATCATCCTCGTCGCCGTCGACGGTGACCAGCCCGGCTACAGCGTCGGGCTCACGAGCTTCGAGCTGGCGCAGACGATGGTGCGCCTCGGCGCCGTCACCGCCTCGGCGGTCGAATCCGGCCCGGACGTGACCGTCGCCTTCGACGGGCAGCTTCTGAACAAGCCGAGCAATCCGGGCAGCGAGCGCGCCGTCAAGGAGGCGCTGCTCGTGCAGTACTTCGGCGTCTACGCGCCGCCGCTGCCCTTGCCGCTCCTCACCGGCGAGGCCGGGAAGACGCAGGAGCAGCTCTCGTACAAGATCGTCCGCCCGTCGCTCGTGACCGCGGAGCTGATCGGCCCCGACCTGCAACCGCGCGTGCTCGAGGCGGGCGTGCAGCACGACCCGGGGTCGTACTCGTTCACGTACTCGACGTTCGACCAGGAAGGCACGTGGCACTGGAACGTGACGGCGACCGACGACCTGAAGCGCACCTCGACGATCGACCGCGCGTTCCGCTACGACACGACGTTGCGCGGGCTCAGCGCGCCGAAGCTCGCGCGCGGCACCGCCGCGATCCGGTTCACGCTCTCGCGGCCGGCCACCGTGAAGCTCCGCATCGAGACGCCGACCGGCGTGCTCGTCCGCGAGGTCGCGCCGGTGAGCCTGCAGGCCGGCGCGCAGTCCGTCGTCTGGGACGGGCGCCTGCCGCACGGCACCCGCGCCTACGGCGGCAGCTACGTCGCGCACGTCTTCGTCACGAGCTCGGTCGGCACGTCCGATCTCTCAGTGCCGTTCTCGTTCAGGCGTACTGGTTAGAGTCGTCCGGTGACGTCGTTCGTCGGCAACCACGGGCTGCTCGCCGTGTTCATCCTGATGTTCGTCGCGGCGATCCTGCCGGCGGCGAGCGAGCTGACGATGGTCTACGGCGGCGCGCTCGCATCGGGTGCGCTCGCCGGGCACATCGCGCACTTCAAGCCCGGCTTGCACGCCTACCTCGCGGTCGTGGTCGTCGGTGTGGTTGCGAACGTGCTCGGCGCCGCCGTCGGCTGGGCAATCGGCTTCTACGGCGGGCATCCGCTGCTCGAGCGCCACGGCCGCTGGCTGCACGCGACCCCGCAGCGTGTGGCGCGGGCCGAGCGCTGGTTCGACCACTTCGGCGCCGTCGCGGTGCCGCTCGGCTTCGCCACCCCGTTCGTGCGGTCGTTCGTCGCGCTGCCGGCCGGCGTCTTCGAATGGCCGCTGCGCCGGATGCTGCCGCTCGCGACGCTCGGGTGCACCGTCTTCTGCGCCGCGGTGGCCGGGATCGGGTGGGCGGTCGGGTCGAACTGGAGCCGGGCGAGCCACGACCTGCGCTACGTGGACTACGCGGTCGTCGCAGGGATCGTGCTGGCCGTGGCGTACCTGGTCCTTCGGCGCCGCCGCGCGGCTACCATTGGGGCCCCTCATGACGATTCCTCACGTTGACGTCAAGGCGCAGTACGCGCCGCTGATCCCGGAGCTTCAGGAAGCCTTCGCCCGCACGCTCGAGACCGGCCGGTTCATCTTCGGGCCGGAGGTCGAGGCGTTCGAGCGTGAGGCGGCCGCCCACCTCGGCACGCAGGACTCCGTCAGCTGCGCGAACGGCACCGACGCGCTCGTGCTCGTCATGGACGCGATGGAGATCGGCCCGGGCGACGAGGTGATCTGCCCGACGTTCACCTTCTACGCGACGGCGGAGTCGATCGCGCGCCGCGGCGCCACGCCGGTGTTCGCGGAGATCGACCCGGTCACGCTCAATCTCGACCCGGCCGACGTCGAGCGCAGGATCACCGACCGCACCAAGGCGATCATGCCGGTGCACCTCTTCGGCCGTCCGGCCCCCGACTTCGGCGGCTTCGGACTGCCCGTGATCGAGGACGCGGCACAGGCCTTCGGCGCGGGCGGCATTGCGACGAGCGTCGCGTCGACCTTCAGCTTCTTCCCGACGAAGAACCTCTTCGCGCTCGGCGACGGCGGTCTCATCGCCGTCAACGATCCCGAGCTCGCGCAGCGCATCCGCATGCTGCGCTTCCACGGCTCCGCCGCGAAGAAGGAGTTCCTCTACGTCGGCTACAACTCGCGCCTCGACGCAATGCAGGCGTCGTTCCTGCGCATCTTCCTGCGGCACGTCGACGACTGGAACCAGCAGCGCCGCGAAGCGGCCGCGCGCTACACCGAGCTGCTCGACGGGCTCGTCGAGACGCCAGTCGACGAAGCCGGCCACGTCTACCACATGTACTGCGTCCGCTCGCCCGAGCGCGACCGGCTCGCCGCCGCGCTGAAGGAGGCCGACATCGGCTTCGCGGTGTACTACCAGCCGCCGCTGCACCTGCAGCCCGCGCTGCGCTATCTCGGCTACTCCGAAGGCGACTTCCCGGAGACGGAGAAGGCGTCGCGCGAGAATCTCTGCCTGCCGCTGTGGGCCGGGATCACCGAGGAGCAGCAGGCGGAGGTCGTCTCCGTCTTGAAGCGCGCTTCCGGGCTCGTCCGCTCCTGATGCACTTCCCGGTCAATAGGCACCGGGTCTGGCAGCTTGCGTTCGATGCGGTCCTGATCGTCGCCGCGTGGCGCCTCACGTTCTTCCTTCGCTTCGACCAATCGATACCGGTCTTCTACCGGCACCTGCTCGACTGGCAGGTGGTCTCGCTCGTCGTCGCGATCAACCTCACGACGTTCGTCGTCTTCGGCTTCTACAACCGCTGGTGGCGCTACGTCTCGACGCGCGACATGTGGGGTGCGTTCCGTGGTGTCACGGTCGCCTCGGCGATCACGTATCTCGTCCTGTACGCGTTCCCGCCCGCGGACACATCGCGTCTCCCACGGGGCGTCGCAGCGCTCGACTACCTGCTGCTGCTCGCGTTCGTCGCCGGTACGCGGCTCCTCGCACGCACCCTGATCGAACGGCCGCCCGCCGGCCTCGTCGCGCACGGCAAGGAGGTGCTGATCGTCGGCGCCGGCGACGCAGGCCAACTGACGGCGCGTGAGCTGCAGCGCAACCGGCAGCTGCACTACACGCCGATCGGCTTCGTCGACGACGACCCGCGCAAACGTGGTGACCGCATCAACGGCGTTCGGGTGCTCGGCACCACGGACGATCTCGCGCACCTGCTGCGCGACAACAAGCCGGACGAGGTGCTGATCGCCATCCCTTCGGCGCCGGGGCGTGTGCGCCAGAAGATCGTCGAGACGTGCCGTGCAGAGAACGTGCCCGTGAAGACGCTGCCGGGCCTGCACGAGCTGATCGCCGGCGATCTCAACCTNNGAGCTCTGCCGCCAGCTCGCGCGGCTCGGCGCGGCGCGGCTCGTGCTCGTCGACAAGGGCGAGTCGGCGCTCTTCGAGATCGAGCGCGAGCTCCTCGACGAGCGCGACTACACGGCGGCGATCCCGGTGCTCGCGAGCACGGCCGACCGCTCGAAGATGCGCCAGGTGTTCGAGCGCTACCGGCCGCAGGTGCTCTTCCACGCGGCCGCGTACAAGCACGTCGGCATGCTCGAGGCGAACCCGCTGCAGGCGGTGTCGAACAACGTGCTCGCGACGCGCACGCTGGCCGAGGTGGCCGTCGAGTTCGGTGTCGAGCGGTTCGTGCTCATCTCCACCGACAAGGCGGCGAACCCGAAGAACGTGATGGGGCAGTCGAAGGCGGTGTGCGAGTGGATCGTCGAGTCGTTCGCGCTCCATCCCGAGGTCGAGACGCGCTTCGT
>PLDP01000262.1 GCA_003136795.1 Actinomycetota bacterium | reverse complement strand
CTCGCGACCTACACGGAGCCGAACGGGCGCGTCAGCGCGCTCGGCTCGTCGCCGGTGACGGGCGAGCCCGGCTTTCCAACGCGCGCACAGCTCGTCGAGCGCTACACAGAACGCAGCGGCCGCGAAGTGCAGCCGCTCGCGTGGTTCGAAGCGCTCGCGCTCTGGAAGGCGGCCGTCTTCTGCGAGGCGATCTACGGACGCTTCATCCGCGGCGAGCTCGGGCGCGAAGACACGCGCGCGGCGATCTTCGAGCACGCGGTGCCGCTGCTCGCCGAGACGGCGCTCGAAGCGATCAGCTAGCCGCTTCGGCGACGCCGCGCAGCGTCGCCGAGTCGCGCGTCGAGACGAGCAGCGTCGTCGCGCCACTCTCCCGCCACGCGGCGAGCCGGTCGCGGATCCGCTCGACCGAACCGACCAGCGCGACCTCGTCGACGAACGCGTCCGGCACCTTCGCCGCGGCTTCGCGCTGGTTGCCGCCGAGGAACAGATCCTGGATCTCGCGCGCCTCCGCCTCGTAGCCGTAGCGCGTGAAGAGATCGTTGTAGAAGTTCTTCCCACGTGCGCCCATTCCGCCGATGTAGAACGAGTAGTACTCCTTGAGCATCGCGCGACCGGACTCGACGTCGTCGGTGACGAGCGCCGGCACCGACGGTGCAATGTCGAACCCTTCACGCGCCCGGTCGAGCGGGAACACGGTGCGCGCCTGCTCGGGCGACCAGAAGATCGGCAGCCAGCCGTCGGCGATCTCGAAGGTCTGCTCAACGGCCTTCGGCGCGATCGCGGCGAGATAGATCGGGATCTCAGCGCGCAACGGGCGCGCCATCAACTTCAGCGGCTTGCCGAGCCCCGTACCGCCCTGCACCGGGATGTCGTAGTGCTCGCCGTGGTGCTCGAGGCGCTCGCGGCGCACGATCGTGCGCACGATCTCGACGTACTCACGCGTCTTCCCGAGCGGCTTCCCCCACTCCTGGCCGTGCCAGCCCTCGACGACCTGCGGGCCGGACGTGCCGAGCCCCATCAGGAAGCGCCCGCCCGAGAGCAGGTCGAGCGTGACCGCGGTCATCGCCGCATTCGCCGGCGAACGGCCCGGCAGCTGCATGATCCCCGTGCCGAGCTTCAGCGTCGTCGTCTGCGCCCCGAGCCAGGCGAGCGGGGTGATCGCATCGACGCCCCAGGCCTCCGCGGCCCAGGCGGAGTCGTAGCCGAGCGTCTCCGCCTCGCGCGCCAGCTCGAGCAGCTCCAGCGGGTTTGTCCCAGGCTGCGCGTAGCCCATGTAGAAGCCGAGCCGCATCGGTGCGATGCTACGGGAATGACCACCTCAAGTTTTGCCCCACCCGCGGAGCGGCTCGAGCAGGTCCGCGCCTTCATGAACGAGCGCGTGCTCCCGAACGAGCACATTCTCGACCAGGAGAACGACGAGTCCGATGCGCTCGTCGCGAAGCTCCGTGACGAGGTGCGCGAGCTTGGCCTCTGGGCGCCGCACGTGCCGCCGGAGGCGGGAGGCACCGGCACCGGGTTCCTCGACTACGCCTACCTGAACGAGCAGATCGGCCTCACCGTCTGGGGCCAGTTGATCTTCGGCTGCCAGGCGCCCGACGCCGGCAACGCGGAGATCCTCCACATGTTCGGCACCGAAGAGCAGAAGGAACGCTGGCTCTTCCCGCTCGTCGCGGGCCAGATCCGCTCGTTCTTCTCGATGACCGAGCCCGAGGTGCCCGGCTCCGATCCGACGACGCTGCGCACACGCGCGGTGCGCGACGGCGACGACTGGGTGATCGACGGCCACAAGTGGTTCTCGTCGGGCGCCGAAGGCGCCGCGTTCGGGATCGTGATGGCGGTCACCGACCCCGATGCTGCGCCACACGCGCGCGCGACCCAGATCATCGTGCCGGCCGACACCCCGGGCGTCGACGTCGTGCGCGCAGTGCCGACGATGGGCCACCGTGGACGCGGCTGGTCGACGCACTGCGAGGTGCGGTACACGAACGTCCGCGTGCCGGTGACAAACACGCTCGGCGCCGAAGGCACCGGCTTCCTGATCGCACAGAAGCGCCTCGGCCCAGGGCGCATCCACCACGTCATGCGGTGGCTCGCGCAGATGCAGCGCGCGTTCGACCTGATGTGCCGCTACTCGCTCGAGCGCGAGGCGTTCGGCGAACCGCTTGCGAAGAAGCAGACGGTGCAGAACTGGATCGCCGACAGCTACGTCGAGATCCAGGCGTGCCGCCTGATGACGCTCGACGCCGCGCACAAGATCGACGCCGGCGACGAGGCTCGTGTCGAGGTCTCCGCGATCAAGTTCTTCGCCGCGAAGGTGATGAACGACGTGATCGACCGAGCGATCCAGGTGCACGGCGCGAAGGGCCTGACCGACGAGACCCCGCTCGCGCACATGGCGATGATGGCCCGCGGCGGCCGGATCTACGACGGGCCCGACGAGGTGCACCGGCAGGTCGTCGCCAAGCGCATCCTGCGCACGTTTGCCGACGGCGACGGCTGGCATTTCCAGTAGGTGGACTCGCTCCAGGGAAAGCTGCTCGTCTCGTCGCCGGCGCTGCACGATCCGAACTTCCGCAAGACCGTCGTCCTGATCGCCCATCACGACGACGAGGGTGCGATGGGCCTCGTGCTCAGCCGGCCGTCGGAGGTCGCCGCCGTCGACGCGGTGCCCGCGCTCGAAGGGCTGCCCGGCGCGAGCGACCCGGTCTTCGTCGGCGGCCCCGTGCAACCGGAAGCGTTCATGGTGCTCGCGGAGTTCAACGATGTCGACGACGCCGCGGCCCCGATCATGGACCGGCTCGGCTTCATGCCCGCCGAATCCGAGCCGGAGGACCTCTCGATCAGCCGCATGCGCCTGTTCGCCGGCTACTCCGGCTGGGGCGTCGGCCAGCTCGAGGCCGAGCTCGAGGAATTTTCGTGGATCGTCGTCGACGCGCTGACAGACGACGCATTCGCAGACGATCCGGATGAGCTGTGGCGCACGGTGCTGCACCGCAAGGGCGGCCCGTTCGAACTGATGGTCGACATGCCGTTCGACCCCGGCCTCAACTAGCGGCGCCGATCACGATCGGCCGGACGAGCGCCGGCATGAAGTCCCACTCGGCACGCGCCACCTCGGTGGCGGAGAAGCCGGCGCCAGGGAGCGCGCCGAGGAAGTCCCGGTTGCAGTTGCAGCCGCACGCGAGTGCTCGCCACGGACCGTGCAGGCGATCCTGCCAGCGCTCGCGCCTGCTGCCCGGTTCGGCACGCACGTGCTCGAGGAAGAGCAGCTGCCCGCCTGGCTTGAGCACGCGCCGCACCTCGGTCAGAGCGCGCGGCAGATCGGGGAGGGTGCAGAAGACGAGGGTCGAGACGACGGTGTCGAAGCTCGCGTCCGGGAACGGCAGATCGTCGGCCGAAGCGAGCGTGAACTCGGCGCGACGGCGAAGTCGCTTCGCCATCGCCGGGTTGGGCTCGGTCAGCTCAGGCTCGACACCCGCGGGGTAGTGGGGCAGATTCAACCCGGTCCCTGCCCCGATCTCGAGCACGCGGCCGTACGCGCCGGCGAGCAGAGAGCGTCGTGCTGCTGCAAGCCCCTTGCGCTCGGCGACTGCCAGGAGCGGGTCGTACGCCGCGGCGAAGACGCGGTTCCAAACGCCCATCAGATCGGCGGCAGACCGACCGTTGTGCCCTCGCTGCGCGGCCCCGGGACGTTCGGGAAGCGAAACGGGGCGGGCGCGCGACCCGGCTGGACGAACCAGCATTCCCCCGTCCCCTCGCTCGTCGCGGCGAGCCACATCGCGTCGGCGACCTCCTCCGGACGCAGCAGAGGGAACCCGGCCGCGGCGAACATCGCCCGCTGGTCGTGCTTGTCGAGCATCGGCGTGTCGGCGATCCCGGGGCAGATGGCGTTGATCTTGATCGGCGCGATCTGCGGCGCGATGCTGCGCACGAAGCCGACGACCGCGTGCTTCGTGAGCGAGTAGATCGCGTCGAGCGGCATCCCGACCAGGCCCGCAAGCGACGCGGTCGCGACGATCGCGCCTTCGTCCATCACCTGCGCGAGCCGCTGCACGCCGAGCACGACGCCGTCGACGTTGACCGAGACCGCCTGCCGGTAGTCGTCGTACGAGAGCTTCGTGAGGTCGGTGTCGGCCGTCAAGATGCCGGCGTTCAGGCAGGCAAGATCGACCGCCTCGACGCGCTCCCAGGCCGCCGGGTCGGTGACGTCGAAGCCGTTTACGAGGTCGAGCGAGTCGACCTCGTAGCCCTCGCGCTCGAGCCGTGCGCGCATCGCGCGTCCGAGCCCGCCTTCACCCCCGGTGATCAGCGCCTTCACGGTTCGAGCACCACCTTGCCGACATGCTTGCGGGTCTCGATCAGCGCGTGCGCCGCGCCGGCCTCGGCGAGCGGGAAGGTCGCACCGACGACCGGGTCGATCTCCTCCTGCGACCAGAGCGCGAGCAGTTCAATCGCGCACTCGTGCACAAGCTGCGGCTGCAGCTTCATCAAGCGGCCGAGGTACACGCCGACGACCGCAGCGTTTCGGCCGACGAGCCATTGCACGCTTGGATCGGTCCACAGGCCGCCCGCGAACCCGATCGCCACGATCGCGCCGAGCGGGTTGAGCAGCGGCAGCGAGCGTGTGAAGACCTCGCCGCCGACGGGATCGATGACCACGTCGACGCGCAGGTCGTCGATCTCGTCGTAGCCGAGCGCCTCGTCGGCGCCGACGTCGAGCGCGAACGCGCGCTTCTCGTCCGAGCTCGCGGTCGCGATCACCTTCGCGCCGAGGTGCTTCGCGAGCTGGATCGCCGCGCAGCCGACGCCGCCGGAGCCGGCGTGGACGAGCACCGTCGATGCCGGCGTGACGCGCACCTGATGATGCAGCGGGATGTAGGCGGTGAGGTACGTGGTGAGAAACGACGCACCGGCCGCGAACGAGGCGTTGTCGGGCAGCGTGAACGTCCACTGCGGATCGACCTCGACGCGTTCGGCGTATCCGCCGGCGGAGCGCGGCAGCGCGAGCACGCGCTGCCCGTCGAGCTCGCCGGCGACCTCGTTGCCGAGGACATACGGAAGCTCCGGCGCCTGGGGGTAGAGCCCGCGCCGGATGAGGATGTCGGCGAAGTTGACGCCGGCGGCGCGCACGTCGACGACGCTGCCCGTCGGCTCGGGCCAGTCTTCTTCCAGCGCGAGGTCGCCGTCGACCTCGCGCAACACGACCGCTCTCATTTCCCGGACCAGTTTGCGGCGCGCTTCTCGAGAAACGCGGCCACGCCCTCCTGCCCGTCTTCCGAGTTGAGGCAGGCGGCGAACGCCTGCACCTCGCGCTCGTCGCTGCGCTGGTCGCGCGTGTCGCGGAGCAGCTCCTTGATCTGGCGAATCGCGTGCGGGCTCTGCTTCGCGAGCGGTTCGACATAGCGGGCGATGCCGTCCTCGAGGTCGTCGACGACGAACTCGACAAGCCCCCACGCCTCGGCGGTCTCGGCCGGGATCCGCTCGCCGGACATGACGAGCCAGCGGGCGCGCCCCGGGGAGATCAGCCGCGGCGCGCGCTGCGTGCCGCCGCCGCCCGGGAGCAGGCCGAGNNAGGCAGTAGCCGTGGATCGCGGCGACCACCGGCACGGGCGCCTGCTCGATCAGGTCGGCGACCGGCTGGATGCCGGCGGGGCGCTCGCCGTCGGCGGCGCCGCCCACGAAGCCGCTGATGTCGGCGCCTGCGGAGAACGCCCGGTCGCCCTTGCCGCGCAGAACGACCGCACGAACGTCCGGGCCGAGCTGTTCGAACGCGTTCCAGAGCGTGTCGATGATTCCGCCGTTGACGGCGTTGACCGGCGGGTTGTCGAGCCAGACGGTCTCGATCACGTGGTCGCCACCGGATCGTGCGCGAACATCTCGCGCAACTCCGTCTTGCGGAACTTGCCGACGCTCGTNNTTCGGGATCTCCGCGACGAACTCGAAGCGCTCGGGGAGCCACCACTTCGCGAAGCTCGGTGCGAGGAACGCGCGCAGCTCGTCGGCGGTCGCGGTCTGGCCCTCGCGGAGCACGACCGCGGCGAGCGGCCGCTCGTCCCACTTCGCGTCGGGCACGGCAATCACCGCGGCCTCCGCGATCGCCGGATGCGCCATCAGCGCGTTCTCNNATCGCGACGACGTCGCCGGTCTTGAACCAACCGTCCTCGGTCCAGCGCTCCGCCTGCTCGGGCGTGTTGTAGTAGCCGGAGGCCACCCAGGGGCCGCGAATCTCCAGCTCGCCCATCGACTCGCCGTCCCACGGCAGGATGGTTCCTTCCGCGTCGCGGTTGCGCAGCTCGACGAGCGGCAGCGGTCGTCCCTGCATCGCGATGTAGTCGAACTGCGTCTCCTCGTCGGCCTCGGCGAGCTCCCCAGGCAACTGCGCCGTCGAGGCGACCGGTGAGGTCTCCGTCATGCCCCAGCCGTGCACGACGCTCATGCCGTGGCGCTGCTTGAAGCCGGCGATCATCGCGCGCGGCGCGGCGGAACCGCCGACGAGCATGCCCTTCATCTTCGAGAGATCCCACTTGCCCGGGTTCGCATCGAGCAGTCCCAGAATGCCGAGCCAGATCGTCGGAACGCCCGCGGTCCAGGTCACGCCCTCCTGCTCGAATGCGTCGAGCAAGCTCTCCGGGTCGAGGTGCTGGCCCGGGTAGACGAGCTTTGCGCCGATCATCGTCCCGAGGTAGGGGTAGCCCCACGAGTTCGCGTGGAACATCGGCACAACGGGCAGGATCGTGTCCGACTCCGAGATGCCGAGACCCATCGGGTTGCCGGCGGCGACGCCGAGCGTGTGCAGCATCGTCGAACGATGCGAATAGAGGACGCCCTTCGGCTGCCCCGTCGTGCCGCTCGTGTAGCACATGGCCGCCGCCTCGTTCTCGTCGAGTTCCGGGTCGCGCCACGCGTCTGCGTCGGCGCCGGTGACGAGCTCCTCGTAGGAGTCCTCGACGACGAGCACGTGCTCGATCGGCGTGCGGTCGACGAACTGCTCGAGCAGCGGCACGAGGCTCTTGTCGACGATCACGACCCTGTCGCCGGCGTGCGTCGCGATGTAGGCGAGGTCGTTCGGATGCAGCCGGAGGTTCAGCGTGTGCAGCACGAAGCCCCCACAGGGGACGCCGAGGTACGCCTCGTGATGCTGGTAGTGGTTCCAGCAGAGCGTCGCGACACGGTCGCCACGCTGCATGCCGAGCTCGGTCAGGCCGACGGCGAGCGCGCGCGCCCTGCGGCAGCTCTCGGCATAGGTCGTGCGGTGAAAGCTCTTGTCGGGCAGCCGGGTGACGATCTCCTTGCTCCCGTTGTACTGCTCGGCCCGCCGCAGCAGCGAGGGCAGCGTCAGCTGGTAGTCCATCATCAGACCGTTCACTGCTCCATCTCCTTGATCGCCTGTCGTTTCGCGAGGTCCTCGGGACCGACGAGCTGGCCGTCGCGCTCGACGTAGCCGCCCTTGCCGCCGACGATGAAGAGGACGAGGTCGTCGCCCGTGTGGTTCGAGATCATCCGGTGCGTCGTCGACTCGACGTGGACGATGCCGCCCTCGGCGACCTCGTGCTCCTCGCCGTCGAACGAGAACGTCGCCGTGCCGCGGTGGACGAAGTAGAGCTCGTCCTGCTGGTCGTGGTAGTGGTTCGGCCCTTCGTAGCCGGGCGGAAAGACGAGCGCGTTGACGCCGAAGGCGGTGACGCCGAGTGGCTGGCGGACCTTGCGAAACCCGTAGCCCCCGCCGAGCTCGTCCAGTGAGGAGATCGAATAGCTCATGGCGGTGATCCTAGGCCCAACCGGTGCCTGACACCATCACGAGCCGAAGAGAAAGCGCGTGAGCAGCCGGTCGCGCAGCCGGTCCGGCAGCTTCTCCACACGCGCGCGCCCCTTTGCGTCGGGGCCGACCACGTAACGCGTCTTCGGCCTCGGAGAGGTGAGCGCGTGCTCGACCGCCTTCGTCACCTCGTCCGCGGGCACCGCGTCGGAGGCGAGCACCGTCCAGCCTGCGTCGCGCAGGCGAGCCGCAGTCGCCGCCCCGATCCCGGTCGAGGCGCCGGTTACGAGGACAGCAGGTATTCGGCGACCTCGGCGCGGTGCTCGCGGCCGTACCCGAGCGCGCCTTCCAACCACAGCGCACGCTTGTAGTAGCGATGCAGCGGATGCTCCCACGTGAAGCCGACGCCGCCGTGCGCCTGGATCGACTTCTCGCACGCGAGCACCGCCGCCTCCGAGGCCTGCGACTTCGCGGCGGCGACCGCCAGGTCGACCTGCTCATCGTTCTCGGCGACGCTCCACGCGGCCCAGTAGGCGAGCGAGCGCGACAGCTCGACCGCGACATAGCCGTCGACGAGCGAGTGCGAGATCGCCTGGTAGGAGCCAATCTTCTTCCCGAACTGCTCGCGCTCGGAGGCGTACGCGAGCGCCAGCTCGATCGCCTTCGAGCCGATGCCGACGGCCTCCAGCGCAAGTGCCGCGAGCAACCGCCGCCGGACGTCGACCCACTCGCCCTGCGCGGCCTCCGCGCCGTTTCGCGACAGCCGGCCGAGGCCGAGCGTCTCATCGACGGTCGCGAGCGTGTCACCCTGCGCCTTCGTGCCGCGCATGTCCGGCGTGAGCACACGGGTGACCTTGTCGAGATGAGGGACGAACCCGTCGATCTCGATCGACCACACGTCGTCGCCCGGCTGGCCTGCGACCTCGTTCAGCGCGAACGGCCCGTCGTAGAGCGCGCGCCCAAGCTCCTCGAAGAGGACCGACGCGTCGAGGAACGTGAAGTCGTCACCTTGCAGGATCCCGACCCAGCCGAGCTCGGCAAGCTGCTCCATCGACGGCGACGGGGTCGCCTCGAGGAACGCACGCGCTTCGCGCCGAAGGTCGTCCTGCTCGCTCGTGAACGCGAAATCCATTACCTGCTCCTTGGCAGTCCGAGCACGCGCTCGGCGACGATGTTGCGGAGAATCTCACTCGTGCCGGCCTCGATCGTGTTGCCGCGCGAGCGGAGCTGCTGGTACTGCCAGTAGCCGTCGGCGTAGCCGCCGCCGTCGGTCAGCTGGGCGTGCGAGCCGAGGATCTCCAGCGCGAGCTTGGTCAGCCGCTGATTGTTCTCCGACCACACGAGCTTCGACGCCGAGCCCTCGGGGCCCGGGATGCCGGTCTTCGTCAGCGTCGTCAGCGAGCGGTAGTTCGTGTACTTCAGCGCCTGCAGCTCGACCCACTCGCGCGCAATGCGGTCGCGGAGGATCGGATCGGTGACGTTGCGGTCCTTCGCGAGCGCGACCAGCTTGCGCACCGCGACGTCGAGCGTGGCAGAGAGCGCGAAGCCGAGCGTGCCCCGCTCGTGCAGCAGCGTCGTCATCGCCACCTGCCAGCCGTCGCCGACCGCGCCGAGCACGTTCTCCTTCGGCACCTGCACGTCCGTGAAGAAGATCTCGTTGAACTCCGGATGGCCCGTGATCTGGACGAGCGGCCGCACCTCCACGCCGGGCGCGTGCATGTCGACGATCACGTAGGTCAGGTTCTTGTAGCGCGGCTCGTCGGGCAGCCCCAGGCCGATGAGGATGCAGAAGTCGGCGATGTGTGCAAACGACGACCAGGCCTTCTGGCCGTTGACGAGGAAGTGGTCGCCCTGGTCCTCGATCCGCGTGCGCGAGGCGGCGAGATCGCTGCCGGCGTCGGGCTCGGAGAAGCCCTGGCACCAGATCTCGTCCGCCATCAGGATCTTCGAGAGGTACCGCTCCTTCTGTTCCGGGGTGCCCCACGCGATGATCGTCGGCCCCGCCATGCCGAGCCCGATCACGCCGAGATGCGAGGGCGCCTCGGCCTCCGCGAGCTCCTCGAGGTAGATCGCCTGGTGGCTGTAGGGCGCGCCGGCGCCGCCGTACTCCTTCGGCCAGGTGAGCCCGGCGTAGCCGGCCTCACCGAGCTTGCGGCTCCAGTCGCGATCGGCGTCCTCGAAGCGCCGGGCGCTCCGCTGTTTGGAGCCCGACGGAAGGTTCTGCGCGATGAACTCGCGCACTCCCTCGCGGAAGGCCGCTTCGTCCGGGGTGTCGCGAAGTTCCATGATTTCGGATCCTATTCTTCTCTGAGGGTCATGCACGTCGAGGTTGCGTAGGCGACGAGCGAGCCCGACTCATCGGTGATCCGGCAGTCGAGGAGTGACAGCGTCCTCCCCGCCTTGAGCACCTCGCCGACGGCCGAGAGCCGATCCGTCCAGACCGGCTTGAGGAAGTTGATCTTCAGCTCGACCGTCGCGAACGTCTCGCCCTCCTCGAGCTGGGAGAGGTTCGCGCAGCCCATCGCGGCGTCGGCCAGATCACAGAGGATCCCGCCGTGCAACGTGCCGGGCGGGCTCGAGTGCTCCGGGCCGGCATCGAGCTCGAAGGTCACGCGCCCGGGCTCCGCCGCGATCATCCGCATGCCGATCAGCTCCGCAACCGCGGCGCCCGGAACCTCGCCGGAGATGATCCGCTCCAGCAGCTCGAGCGTCACGGGACGAGCACCGTGCGGATCACGTCGCCGTGCTGCATCGCGTCGAACGCCTCCTGCCAGCC
>PLDP01000040.1 GCA_003136795.1 Actinomycetota bacterium | reverse complement strand
GCGGCGCTCGTCGAGCCCGTCTCGATCGCGATGCGCGCGGTGCATCGCGGCCGAATTGCCGACGGCGAGCGCGTCGTCGTGCTCGGTGCGGGGCCGATCGGGCAATCGCTCCTCGTCGCGGCGCAGGACCTCAGCGCGGAGGTGCTGCTCGTCGACCTGCTGGAGGATCGCCTCGAGACCGCCCGCACGCTCGGTGCCGAGACGGTGCAGTGGACGACGGCGGACGAGGTCGTCGCGCACGCGCGCGAGTGGGCCGGCGGCGAGGGACCGCAGGTCGTGATCGACGCGACGGGTGTGCCGGCTGCCGTCGAGGCGGCCGTCGAGCTCGTCTCGCCCGCCGGCCGCGTCGTCCAGGTCGGCATGTCGGGCGACTCGGTGACGCTCCGGCTCGGCAGCTTCACCGAGAAGGAGCTGGACGTCGTCGGCGTCGCGTGCTGCGGGACGGGCGAGTTCGCCGGGGCCGTCGACCTCGTCGAGCGGAACGCCGCCAGGCTCGCGCCGCTCGTCAGTCACGAGTTCCCGCTCGCGGACGCTCCGCACGCGCTCGAGTTCGCCATGGCGCATCCGAACGAGGTGATGAAGGTCGTGATTCTCGGTGGTTGATTCGGTCTTTTCGGATGTCGTAGTATCAGGTGGCCTGACAATGAAGGAGGCGCGGTGTACGACTACGTGATCGTCGGCGCAGGATCGGCGGGCTGCGTGCTCGCGGCGCGGCTCAGTGAGGACCCCGATGTCAAGGTCGCGCTGCTCGAAGCGGGCGGGCCGGACAGCCGGCCCGAGATCGCGATGCCGATGGCGTTCCCGATGCTCCTCAAGTCGAGCATCGACTGGGACCTCATCGGCGAGCAGGAGCCGGGGCTCGGCAACCGGCGCCTCTTCCTGCCGCGCGGCAAGGTGATCGGCGGCTCGGGCTCGATCAACGCGATGATCTACGTTCGCGGCAACCGCGCCGACTACGACGGCTGGGCTGCGGACGGGGCCGACGGCTGGAGTTACGACGAGGTGCTGCCGTACTTCAAGCGCTCGGAGGACAACGAGCGCGGCGCGAGCGAGTTCCACGGCGCGGGCGGCCCGATGGCCGTCTCCGACAGCCGCTCGATGAGCCCGCTGATCGAGACGATGATCGAGGCGAGCGTCCTTGCGGGCATCGACCAGACCGACGACTTCAACGGCGCCCAGCAAGAAGGCGTCGGGCGCTTCCAGCTCACCCAGCGCAGCGGGCGCCGCTGCTCGACCGCCGCGGCCTTCCTGCATCCTGCGATCGGCCGTGCAAACCTCGACGTCCTCACCGACGCATTCGCGCTGAGGATCCTCTTCGACGGCGCCCGAGCGACCGGCGTCGAGTTCGCACGCGGTGGGCAGGCCGAGAAGATCCATGCAGCACGCGAGGTGATCCTCTGCGCAGGCGCGTATCAGTCGCCGGCGCTGCTGATGATCTCGGGCATCGGGCCCGCCGACGACCTGAAGCTCTTCGGCATCGAGGTGCGCGAGGACCTGCCCGTCGGTCACAACCTGCAGGACCACCTGATGGCGCAGCTCAACTACGAGACGGACGAGCCGTCGCTCTTCGGCTCGTTCACGCCCGAGAACTTCGAGCGATTCGAAAAGACCGGCACGGGGCCGCTGAGCTCCAACATCCCGGAGGCGGGCGCGTTCTTGCGCACGCGCGACGACCTCGCCGCCCCGAATATCCAGTTCCACTACGCGCCGTCGATGTTCTACGACGAGGGACTGACGGCGCCTCACGACCACGGCTATTGCTTCGGCCCGGTCGTGATCAAGCCGTCGAGCCGGGGGCGCGTGACGCTGCGCACGCCGCTGCCCGACTCGAAGCCGTGCGTGCGTTGCAATTTCCTCGACACCGAGGAGGACCGGCGCTCGCTGATCGAGGGTGTCCGCCTCGCGCTTCGGATCGCGGAGCAAGCGCCGCTCACGGCCGTCGCACGCTCCGCGTACAGCGTTCCCGACGGCGACTCCGACGAGGCGATCCTGGCGTGGGCGAGGCGCGCCGGCCAGACCGTCTACCACCCGACCTCGACCTGCGCGATCGGCGCCGTCGTCGACCCGGAGTTGCGCGTCTACGGGATCGACGGCCTGCGGGTCGCCGACGCGTCGGTGATGCCGACGATCACCAGAGGAAACACGAACGCCGCGACGATCATGATCGGCGAGAAGGCTGCCGACCTGGTCAGCGGGCGCGCGTGAAGGCGGCAGTTCTTCGCGAATACCACCGGCCGCTCGAGCTCGTCGAGCGGCCGGTGCCCGAGCTCTCGCATCCGAGCGACGTGCTCGTGCGGATCGGGGGCGCGGGAGTCTGTGCCACCGACCTGCACGCGATCGAAGGGCTGATGGAGCCGGCCGGCGTGACGCTCCCGCGGGTCCTCGGCCATGAGAACGCCGGCTGGGTCGAGGAGGTCGGTGCGGGCGTCACGACCGTCGCGAACGGCGACGCCGTGCTCGTCTACCCGCCGTACAGCTGCGGTCTCTGTGTTGCGTGCCGGCGCGGCAACGACATGCATTGCGTCCGGCATGAGTTCACCGGCCTCTCGGTCGATGGCGGCTTCGCCGATTACGTGCTCGTCTCCGAGCGCTCGCTGCTGCGGCTGCCCGACGGCGTCGACCCTGCCGCGGTCGCGCCGCACGCGGATGCGGGACTCACCGCCTACCACGCCGTGCGACGTGTGGCGCACCTCGCGGTCCCCGGTTCGACGGCCGTCGAACCGGGGAC
>PLDP01000142.1 GCA_003136795.1 Actinomycetota bacterium | reverse complement strand
ATCATCGGGAAGTCCGAGCCGAACAGCATCTTCCGCTTGAGCAGCGTGTTCGCGTACTGAATGAGCACGGGCGGGAAGTACTTCGGCGACCAGCCCGAGAGATCGATGTAGACCTGCGGCTTGTGCACGGCGACGGCGAGCGCCTCGTCCTGCCACGGGAACGACGGGTGGGCGAGCACGATCTTCAGCGCGGGGAAGTCGACGGCCACGTCGTCGACGAGCATCGGGTTGGAGTACTTCAGCCGCACGCCGCCGCCGCCCGGGAGCCCCGACCCGACGCCCGACTGCCCGGTGTGGAAGAGCGCCGGCAGCCCGGCCTCTTCGATCACCTCGTAAAGCGGGTAGGCCATGCGATCGTTCGGGAAGAAGCCCTGGACGTTCGGGTGGAACTTGAAGCCGCGCACGCCGTGCTCGGCGATCAGCCGGCGCGCCTCGTCGACGCCGCGCTTTCCCTTGTGCGGGTCGATGCTCGCGAACGGGATCAGCACGTCGGCGTTCGCTCGCGCCACTGCGGCGATTTCCTCGTTCGGGACGCGCGGCTGGCCGGTGAACGACTCCGAGTCGACGGTGAAGACGACCGCCATCATCTTGCGCTCGCGATAGTGGTGCGCGAGCTCGACCGCCGTCGGCCGCGCCGACTCGCCACGGAAGTGGCGCACCGCCGCGTCGCGCAGCTCGTCGGGGAGCGAGTCGACTCCCGCCTCCGACATCTCGACGTGCGTGTGGAAGTCGATCGCGACGACGTCGTCGAGCGTGAGTCGCTTGCTCTCAGTCACGGGGCTCTCCGAGCGCGATCGCCGCGAACGTGTCGAGCGCGGCCGGGTCGACGAGCGAGTCCTTGCTCGCGACGGCCTCGACGGGCTCACCGCGGAGGATGCGCTTCACGGGCGCCTCGAGCTTCTTGCCCGTCAGCGTGCGGGGGATCGCCGGCACCGCGCGGATCATGTCAGGGACATGCCGCGGCGAGAGCTGCGAGCGCAGGGCAACCGCGATGCGGGAACGGAGGTCGTCGTCGAGCACCGCGTCGTTCGCAAGCACGACGAAGAGCACGAGCTCGCCCGAGCCGCCCTCCTCGTCCTCGAGATGGACGACAAGGCTGTCGACGATCTCCGGCAGCTCCTCGACCACGCTGTAGAACTCGCCCGTTCCGAGCCGGACGCCGCCGCGGTTGAGCGTCGCATCGGATCGCCCGGTGACGACGCAGCTGCCGCGTTCCGAGAAGCTGATCCAGTCGCCCTGACGCCAGATGCCGGGGTACAGCTCGAAGTAGGAGCTGCGGTACAGCGAGCCGTCCGTGTCGCCCCAGAGCTCGACGGGCATCGACGGCATCGGCCGGGTGATCACGAGCTCGCCCAGCTCGCCGACGAGAGGGTTGCCCTGCGGGTCGAACGCGTCGGTGGCCACGCCGAGCAGGCGGCCCGAGATCTCGCCTTCGTAGACCGGAAGCAGCGGCGAGCCGCCGACGATCCCGCTGCAGACGTCGGTGCCGCCGCTGCCGTTGATCAGCAGCACGTCGGGGCCGAGCTGCTCGTAGACATAGCGATAGCCCTCGGCCGGGAGCGGCGAGCCGGCGGTGCAGAAGACACGGATCGAGCTGAGGTCGTGCTCGCGCCCAGGATGCAGGCCGGCCTTGCGGCAGCCCATCAGGAACACCGGGCTCGCGCCCATCACGGTCGGCTGCGTCTCCTCGGCGACGCGCCACTGCCAGCCTGCGTCCGGCCAGGTTGGGTCGCCGTCGAGCATCACGATCGACGAGCGCACGGTGAGCGCGGCAATGAGCGCGTTCCACATCATCCACGACGTCGTCGAGTACCAGAGGAGCCGGCCGCCCGGCTTCAGGTCCCAGCTGAACGCGTGCGCCTTCAGCAGCTCGAGCAGAATCCCGCCGTGGCCGTGCACGATCGCCTTCGGGCGGCCGGTCGTGCCGGATGAGAAGAGCACGAATAGCGGATGGTCGAATGCGACGGGCTCGAACGCGAGCGGGCCCGGCTCCGCGGTGAGCTCGTCCCAGCCGACTGCGTCGGGCACGGTGTGCTCGCCGTAGGGCACGTCGACGACGTGCCGCAGCGTGGGGAGCGCCGCGCGGATCGTCGCCACTTCGTCTCGACGGTCGACGGAGCGGTCGCGGTAGCCGTAGCCGCCGACCGCGAGCAGCACGGTCGGCTCGAGCTGCACGAGCCGGTCGACGACGCTGCGGGCGCCGAGCTCCGGCGCGCAGCTCGCCCAGACCGCACCGAGGCTCGCGGTCGCCGCGAACGCCACCAGCGTCTCCGGGATGTTCGGCAGGTAGGCGACGACGCGGTCGCCGGGGCCGACGCCGAGCCGCGCCAGGCCGGCCCGCGCGCGCGCGACCTGCTCGCGGAGCTCCGCAAATGTCAGGTCGACGGGCTCACGCGTCTGTGAGCGCGAGACGACGGCCACCTGCCCGGTGTCGTCGTCGGCTCCGATCAGGTGCTCGGCGAAGTTGAGTCGCGCGCCCGGGAACCACGAGGCTCCGGGCATCGCGTCGGAGGCGAGGACGGCGCTGTACGGCGCGTGTGCCTTGATCTCGAAGAAGTCCCAGATCGACGACCAGAACGCAGAGAGATCGTCGACCGACCAGCGTTGCAGCTGTTCGTAATCGGCGAAGAAAAGCCCGCGCTCGCGCTCGAGCCACGCGAGGTAGCGCCCGACCTCGGTCGTCTCTCGGATCTCCGGCGGCGGCGTCCAGAGGACGTGGGGGCCCGGCGGCGGCATGTGCGCATCTTAACGCTCGAAGTTCGAGCAATCAGAACGCTGTCTTGACAAGTGGGCAACTGCTTTGAGAGTCTCGAGCCAGTTGCCGTCGGCAGACATCCGCGTGGTCGAAAAGAGGAGTACCTCGAAACCATGAGCGCCCAGAGCCTCGAAGGCCTGCTCCAGAGCGTCAAAAGCCCGGTCGATCTTGTCCGCAACTCGCAGATCGGGCCCTACGTCTATCCCAAGGTGCCGAGCGAGTTCTCGAACTGGCGCGACGAGCAGCATGCGTGGCGGGAGACGTGTTGCCTCTTCGACCAGTCGCACCACATGACCGACCTGACCATCGAGGGCCCTGACGCGCTGAAGCTNNTCGAGCTTCGCCGTCGGAAAGGCCAAGCAGTTCGTCGCCTGCAACTACAACGGCCAGGTGATCGGCGACGCGATCCTCTTCTACCTCGACGACGACGTCTTCAGCCTCGTCGGGCGTCCCTCGGCGCACAACTGGGTGCAGTACCACGGCGAGAAGGACGGCTACGACGTGACGTTCGAGCGCGACGAGCGCTCTGCCGTCAACCCGACCGGCCGCAGGCTCTACCGCTTCCAGGTGCAGGGCCCGACCGCCAACGAGGTGCTGAAGAAGCTCAACGGCGGCGATCTGCCGGAGATCAAGTTCTTCAACATGGGCGAGCTCACGATCGCGGGCCACAAGGTGCGCGCGCTGCATCACGGCATGTCGGGCGTGCCGGGCCTCGAGCTCTTCGGCCCGACGGCCGAAGGCGAGGACGTCCGGGCTGCGATCGTCGAGGCCGGCAAGGAGTTCGGGCTCGTGCAGGTCGGCTCACGCGTCTATGCCACCAACACCCTGGAGTCGGGCTGGATCCCGTGCCCGCTGCCGGCGATCTTCACCGGCGACGACCTGAAGGACTACCGCGAGTGGCTGCCGGCGCAGGGCTACGAGGGCACCGGCTCGCTCGGGGGCAGCTACTACTCAGACGACATCTCCGACTACTACCTGACCCCGTGGGATCTCGGCTACGGCGGCTTCGTCAAGTTCGATCACGATTTCACCGGCCGCGAGGCGCTCGAGCAGATAGGCCCGCCCAAGCGGCAGAAGGTGACGCTCGCCTGGCACGGCGACGACGTCGCCCGCGCGATGGAGACGATGTTCCAGAAGGAGAACCGCGCCAAGTACATCGACCTGCCGCTGTCCAACTACTCGACGTGGCCGAACGACAAGATCCTGCAGGACGGGAAGATGGTGGGCGTCTCGACGTTCTCCGGGTACAGCTCGAACGAGAGCTCGATGCTGTCGCTCGCGATCGTCGACGTGGATCAAAGCGAGCCGGGCACGGAGGTGACGCTCGTCTGGGGCGAGGAGGGCGGCGGCTCGTCCAAGCCCGTCGTCGAGCGCCACGTGCAGACCGAGATCCGCGCGACCGTTTCTCCCGCCCCCTACGCCGAGGTCGTGCGCGCCTCGTACCGGCCGCGGTAGGTCGGTGAGCATGGGCGGGGACGTGGAGCTCCTCGGCCTGTACTGGACGATCTCCGGTCCGGTCGAGGTGCACGTCGGTCGTGAGTGGAGCCTCTTCGACTGGGCGGACCGGTGTGCCGAGGCGCGCACGGTGGGCTTCAGCGGGCTCGGCATCTGGCACGCAGACCTGCAGCACGTGCTCGAGACACGGAGCCTGCGGGAGATGAAGCAGGTCTTCGACGACACCGGCCTCACCTATCTCGAGCTCGAGTTCCTGATGGACTGGTTCCTCGACCCCGGCGACGAGCGGCGGCGCGCCTCCGACGCGATCCGCACCCTGCTCTTCGACGCGGCGAACGTGCTGAACGCGCACCACATCAAGGTCGGGAACATCCCGGGGACGCCAGCCGAGCTCTCGCAGCTGACCGAGCGCTTCGGAGAGCTCTGCGCACACGCCGCCGAGCACACCGACGCGAAGATTGTCTACGAGTTCATGCCCTTCGACGTCAACGTGCGCAGTCTCGACAGCGTGCTCACCGTCGTTGCCGGCGCGGGTGCCCCAAACGGCGGCATCGCGATCGACACGTGGCACATGACAAAGCTCGGGATCGCGCCCGACGACCTCCGTCGCATCCCGCTCGAGTATCTGTCGTGGGTCGAGTTGAGCGACGGCCGGCGCGAGGACATGGACGACCTGATCGACGAGACCGTCAACCACCGCAACCTGCCGGGCGAGGGCGAGTTCGACCTGCCCGCGTACATCGAGGCGTGCAGGGACCACGGCTACGCCGGGCCCTGGGGCGTCGAGGTGCTCTCGGATGAGTTGCGCAACAATCCGATCGACGTGATCTTCCGGCGCGCCTACGAGACGACCGCCGCCCAATTCGGAGCAGAGAGGAGCAAAGCGTGAGCGCACCCGTTGAGCTCGACCGCGACCGGCTCGTGTGGATGTACGAGCAGATGCTCCGCATCCGCGAGTTCGAGGAGCGCGTCAAGCGCACGTTCATCGAGCACCCCGGCGTGATTCGCGGCCACACGCATCTGGCCGACGGCGCCGAGGCGTCGATCGTGGGGTCGATCGCCACGCTCGGGCCGCAGGACCAGTTCTTCGCGACGTATCGCTGCCACGGGTACCCGCTCGCGCGCGGTACCGACCCGAAGGCGATGATGGCGGAGATCTACGGCCGCAAGGACGGTCTCTGCAAGGGCATCGGCGGTTCGATGCACCTCGCCGATCCGTCGAACGGCTTCCTCGGCACGTCGGGGATCGTCGCGGCAGGGATCCCGCACGCGACGGGCGCCGCCTGGGCGGCGCAGATTCGGGGTCAGGGCCAGGTCGTCCTCTGCTTCTTCGGCGACGGCGCTTCGAAGCAGGGCGCGTTCTCTGAGTCGCTGAACATCGCGTCGCTGTGGAAGCTCCCGATCGTCTACGTGATGGAGAACAACGGCTACAACGTCCACACGCGCACCGAGCAGGAAGATGCGAACCGCGCTCACGGCGAGGACCTCTCCGTCAAGGCGCGGGCGTTCAGCATGCCCGGCGTGACGATCGACGGTCGCGATCCGATCGTGGTGTACGAGACGGTCGGCGCCGCGGTCGCCCGCGCGCGCTCAGGCGAAGGCCCGACGCTCGTCGAGTCGCAGATGTACCGCCTCTCGGCGCACGGCAACATCATCGCCCCGCCGGGCGTGCCGCTGCACTTCCCGGAGCACGAGGCGATCGAGAAGTTCGGCGCGCCGGAGGAGTACGAGGCTGCCCTGCAGGGAGATCCCGTGCCGGCGTTTCGCGGCCGCCTCGTCGCCGACGGCGCGCTCACGGCTGACGAGGCCGACACGATCGCCGCGCGCGTGCGCGACGAGATGCAGGCGGCGGTCACCTTCGGTCTCGAGAGCCCGTTCCCGGCTGTCGAGTCCGCCCTCGAATTCGTCTACGCCTAGGAGGTCGATCGATTCATGGCACATGAACTGCCCTTCATCGCCGCGATCGACGAGGCGATCAGACTCGAGATGGAGCGCGACGACACAGTCCTCTACTTCGGCCAGAACATGGCCACGACCGAGAACGAGCCGTACGTCGATGCCTTCGGCAAGGACCGCGTCCGCGTCACGCCGATCTCCGAGACGGCCGAGATCGGGATGGCGATCGGCGCTGCGATGGCCGGCTTCCGGCCGGTGGTCGAGCTGTACATGGCCGAGTTCATGCTCGTCGCGATGGACCAGGTGATCAACGAGGCGCCGCGCTTCCGCGCGATGAGCGGCGGCCAGGTGAAGGTGCCGCTCGTGCTCAAGGCCGGCTTCGGGTTCACCGCCGGCTGGGCAGGCCAGCACACCGGCACGATCGGAGCCATGTTCATGGGCGTGCCCGGTCTGAAGGTTGTGATGCCGTCGACGGCCGCCGACGCGAAGGGCCTGATGGCAACCGCGATCCGCGACGACAACCCGGTCGTCTACCTGCACCACTACCTCCTGACGCTCGAGCACGGTGAGGTGCCCGACGGCGAGTACCTGGTGCCGTTCGGCGAGGCCGCGATCCGCCGCGAGGGCAGCGACGTCACGATCGTCGCCACCGGGTGGACGGTCGATCGCGCGCTCGGCGCGGCCGAGCAGCTCGCGTCCGAAGGCATCCAGGTGGAGGTGATCGACCCGCGCACGCTCGCGCCGCTCGACACGCACACGATCCTCGAGTCGGTCGACAAGACCGGACGGCTCGTGCTCGTCGACCAGGCGACGCGCCACGCGTCGGCGGCGACGGTGATCGCCGGCGAGGTGGCCGAGCACGGGTTCTCGTCGCTCAAGGCGCCGATCGTTCAGGTGACCGCGCTCGACGCGACGATCCCCTACAGCGAGCCACTCGAGGCCTGGGTGATGCCCAACGAGGACAAGATCGTCGCCGCAGTGCAGCGGGTGGTCGGGGCGGCGCCCGTCACCGCGTAATGGCCGTGCCGCCGCTCGGCGGCGAACAAGCGCTGCACCTGCTCGCGACGATGTGGCGGATCCGGCTGTTCGAGGAGCGGGTCGGCCAGCTCAAGCGCGCCGACGAGGTGCACGGTCTCGTCCACCTCAGCGTGGGCCAGGAGGGCGTCGCTGCGGCGGTGTGCACGCAACTGCGCGACGACGACGCGGTGTACTCGGGCCACCGCGCGCACGGGCACGCAATCGCCAAGGGCGCGCCGCTCGACCGGACGATGGCGGAGCTGATGGGCCGCGACGGCGGTTTGTGCCGCGGGCTCGGCGGCTCGATGCATCTCGTCGACGTCGAGCACGGCTTCATGGGCGCGACCGGCGTCGTCGGCGGCAACGTCCCGATCGCACTCGGCAGCGCGCTCGCCGCGCGCCTGCGCGGCAGCGACGCCGTCGCGGTCGTGTTCTTCGGCGACGGCGCGGTGCAGGCCGGCCATTTCAACGAGACAGTGAACCTGGCGACGCTCTGGCAGTTGCCGATCGTCCTCGTCTGCGAGAACAACGGCTTCGCCGAGTTCACGCCGCGCTCCGCCCACACGAATGTCGAGCGGGTGAGCGACGTCGTCGCGCCGTACGGGCTCGCACGCGAGACGGTCGACGGCAACGACGTCGTCGCTGTGTGGGACGCGTTCGGCGACTATCTCGCCGCGACGCGAGCCGGCGGCGGCCCCGTTCTGCTCGAGTGCCTGACGCACCGCCTGCGCGGCCATTACGAGGGCGACCCCGGCGCCTATCGCGAAGCGCTCGCCGCGTCCGACTGGCAGGAGCTCGACCC